>PWEU01000155.1 GCA_003554005.1 Nitriliruptoraceae bacterium | reverse complement strand
GGCATCGCGATCACCCCGGACTCCGCCACCGCCTACATCGCGCTGATGGGCGCCTTCGACGTGCTCGTCCTCGACCTCGAGGACCTCTCCCTGGACCGCGTGGCCGACATCGGCCGCTCTCCCCGCCACCTCGTCCTCTCCCCCGACGGCGACACGCTCTACGCCACGCTCAACGGTGAGGGGGTGGTGGCCCGCATCGACCTCGCGACCGAGGAGGTCACCAAGATCACCACGGGCGAGGCGCCCCGCAGCATGGACATCGCCGCGGACGGCCGCTCGCTGTACGTCGTGAACTACTTCTCCGACACCGTCAGCAAGGTGCGCACCTCGGACATGACCGTGCTACAGACGATCGACGTCGCGAACAAGCCGATCGGCATCACCTACGACCGCGGGACCGGTCGGGTGTGGGTGGCGAGCTACTCCGGGGTGCTCACGGTCCTCGACGACCGCTGACCAGCGTCGCGAGCGCCGCCCTCAGCGCCGAGGTGGCGGCCACCTCGGCGTCGTAAGGGGCGACGAGGTGGTCGGTGACGACCTCGGTGAGCCGCGGTCGCAGCCGCCGGAGGGTGCGCGACCGGACCCTGCGGGCGGCGACCCGCAGCAGCGCGCGGGTCAGGAGCCCGAGCAGCACCCGCGCGGCGAGGCCGGCCAGCAGCAGCGCCGCCGGCCAGCTGAGGCGGTCCGTGACCTGGGGCGGGGTCGGCTCCGGGAGCCCCAGCCACGCCACCGCGCGGAGCAGGAGGAGCCAGGCGAACCCGACCAGGGCGGTCGCCTCGGCCAGCCCGCGCAGCCCCGCCATCGCCGGCCACCAGCGCCGTCGCGTCCGCGCCACCTCGTCGGCCACGCCGCCCACCGCCGCGACCACCTGCGGCGCGGCCTGCTCGGCGGCCTGCTCGACCGCGCGGTCCAGGCCCGCGTAGTTGTGCCCGACCGCCGTGGCGAGCCCGACCTCCGCGGCCAGCCGTCGCGCCAGGGATCGCTGGCTGCGCCCCGCCGCCTGGCGGTCCGCGGGGTCAGCGGCGCCGGCCCCGAGCCCGAGCCCCCGACCGAACCGAGCCGCGACCTGCACCGGTGCCCGGACCAGCCGCGCCAGCGGTGACCGGGTCGCCTGCCGCGCCGCCGCCCGCTGCTCGAGCTCGGCGGCGACCACGACCCGGTGGGCATCGGCGGCCTCCAGGGCCGCATCGACCAGCGGTGGCACCGCCACGGGCGTGGTCGGCAGGGTCGGGATCCGGGTCAGGACGTCCTCGGCGACCACCGCGGCATCGGCGGCCAGGCGCCCGACGACGGCCCGTCGCTCGCTGGCGAGGTCGGCGAGGTGGTCCCGGAGCGTGCCGATCCCCGCGCCGGTGGCCGCCGAGGTGGTGTGGAGGGTGGCGGCACCCAGCCCATCGGCCTCCAGACGTCCGGTGAGATCCTCGCGCAGGCGGTCGACGTCGCCCGCGGCCAGCTCGTCGGTACGGTTCAGGACGACGGTGACCACCTCGGCGTGGGCCCGTAGCCCCGCCAGGGCGCCCTCGTGGAGGTCGGCCCGGGCGTACTTCACCGGGTCCACGACGACCAGCAGCACATCGACCCGGGCCGCCAGCCGCTGGCTGGTGGTGCGGTGCAGGTCGGCGACCGAGTCGTGGTCGGGCAGGTCGACCAGGACGAGCCCGTCGGGCAGGGTGCCCGGGATCTCACGCCGGTCGTCGATGGCGAGCCAGTCGAGCAGCCGGCGCGCCGGTTCGTCGAGCGCGGAGGGGATGGCCACCGGGTGGTCGGTGGTGGGGCGGCGGACGCCCTCGACCACCACCTCGGTGCCGGCGAGCTGGTTCGCGAGCGCGGACTTGCCGACCCCGGTGCCACCGGCCAGCGCCGCGACCGTGATGCCGTCGCCGAGCTGCAGGCGCTCACGCACGTGGTCGCGCAGCTCGCGCAACCGAGCGTGGTCCTGCGCGGTGCAGCGGCCCTCGGCCAGCTCCACGGCGGTATCCAGCGCGGCGAGCCACGGCGCTGCGGGTGCGGGACGCTCGGACCCGCTCACCGGCCACCCCGGTGGTGCTCGTCCAGAGCCGCCACCACCTGGCGGGGAGGCCGAGCGGCACCGATCGCGTCGTCGAAGGGACGGCGCTCGGCCGCCGTCAGCGCAGCGACGCGCCGCTGCAGATCGGCGCGCATCTCCTCCAGCAACCGGTTGACGTTGTGCTCGCCGAGCAGCTTGGTCAGCAACCACTGGCTCGTCGCCGCGGCGCCGGCGGCGATGCCGACCTCCCCTGCGGTCAACCCGCCGGAGACGGTGAACAGCACCAGGATCGCCGAGGTCGCCACCGAGTTGATCGCGAGCGTCGCCCGCTGGGCCCGCACCTTGCGGGGTGTTCCGACCTGCTCGATCAGGGCGGTGGTAGCGGCCTGCCAGGCCTCGACCATGGCGCGCAGCGACCGCTGCCGGTCGCTGGCGGCCTCCCGCAGGCGGGGATGCTGCTCCAGGAGGTGCAGCCCCGCCCGGTCGGCTTCGAGGTCGCGCCGGGTGGCGACGGTGGCCCGCTCCAGCAGCCGGTCGACGATGCGGACCAACTCGTCACCGATCTCGGCCTGGACCTGCTCGGCGCGGCCGCTGGCGACGAGCCCCAGGCGGTCACGCACGAGCCCGCCGAGTTGGGTCGCGGTGGTCTGGACCTTGAGCAGCAGCTCGTTGCCACCGACCAGCCGCCGCCAACCGTCCAGGACCTCGGCCCTGAGCGACAGCCCGGCCTCCAGCTCCGCGTCGAGGCCTGGGGCCACCTCGCCGAACCGAGCGTCCACCACACGGCCGAGGCGGTCGGCGTGCTCGAGCTCCTCGCGGACCGC
>PWEU01000044.1 GCA_003554005.1 Nitriliruptoraceae bacterium | reverse complement strand
TCGCCGGTGTCGGGGGCGCTGGCGTCGCGGTCGCCGGCCTGCGGGCCCTGGGGATCCTGGGGGTCCGTTCGCTCTGGTCGCTGCTCCGCGCCCGCCCCCTCGTCCTGCCCCGTTGCTTGGTCCCCGGCGACGGCGTCGAGGGCGCCGGGCTCGGTGACCGGGTCGACGCAGGCGGCGGTGAACAGGGCGACGACGGCGACGGTGGCGACACGACCCAGCGCGCGGGCGGCTGTGCGGGTGCGGGGTGAGCTGCTGTTCATGACCGGTATCCGAGGCCGGTCACGTGGCGGACCGGGTGGTGAAGGCCGCGATCGTGTCACACGCCCGCAGCGATGTCCGAGCGTCGGTGCAGCCCTTCGAAGGTGATGCGGTCAGCAGCCGCGTAGGCCCGTCGGCGGGCGTCGGCGACCTCGCGGCCCAGCGCCGTGACCGCCAGCACGCGCCCCCCGGCCGTGACCAGCTGCCCGTCGTCGAGCCGGGTGCCGGCATGGAACACCTCGACGTCGTCGAGCCGCGCCAACTCGTCGACCCCATGGATCGGCACCCCGGTCGGGTAGCTGCCGGGATAGCCACCCGACGCAAGCACGACGGTCACCGCAGCGTCGTCGCGCCACGCCACCTGCTGGTCGGCGACGCTGCCGGTGGCCGCGGCCCACAGCAGTTCGGCGAGGTCGCTGTCGATCCGGGGCAGGATCGCCTGGGTCTCCGGGTCCCCGAAACGGGCGTTGAACTCCAGCAGCTTGGGTCCGGCCTCGGTGTCCACCAAGCCGGCGTACAGCAGCCCGCGGTAAGGGGTACCGCGGTCGGCGAGCTCCGCGAGGACCGGACGGAACACCAGATCGGCGAGGTGATCGACGTCGCCGAGGGAGAAACCCGGCACCGGCGTGTAGGCCCCCATCCCGCCGGTGTTCAGCCCCTCGTCCCCGTCCAGGGCCCGCTTGTAGTCCTGGGCCGGCTCGAGCAGCACCACCTCGGTGCCATCGCAGACCCCGAACACGCTGCGCTCCGGGCCGTCGAGGTACTCCTCGACCACGATCCGGCTACCGGCGCTGCCGAACACTCCGCGCAGCAGCGCATCGTCGACGGCGTCGCTGGCCTCGGCGAGGTCGGCGCAGATCCTGACCCCCTTGCCCGCCGCCAGCCCGTCGGCCTTGACCACGAAGGGTGCACCAAAGCGCTCCAGCGCGGCCAGGGCCTCCGACCGGTCACTGGTCGCCACCGAGCCGCCCGTGGGCGCACCGGCTGCCTCCATGATCTCCTTCGCGAAGGCCTTCGACCCTTCGATCCAGGCCGCCGCGGCGGCCGGCCCGAAGGCGGCGATGCCCTCCCGGTCCAGGGCGTCCACGACGCCAGCGACCAGCGGGGCCTCGGGGCCGACGACGACGAGGTCGACCGCGAGGTCCCGCGCGAGGGCGGTCACGGCGCCGGGGTCCGTCGTCTCGATGGCGTGGGTCGGACCGAGCGTGGCCGTCCCGGGGTTACCGGGGGCGGAGTGCACGACCGACACCGACGGCGAGCGGGCCAGCGCGGACGCCAGGGCGTGTTCCCGCCCCCCACCACCGAGCACCAGTAGCTGCCGACCCATCCCTGACCTCCGATGCTCGCGCTCGCGCCCGCGTCCGGTCGGCGGGCCGGATCGCGGTCGGCCGCACCGCCCGGCAGGCTACTCGCCGACCTGCGGGGGCCGGTGCGCAGGCGGGCGCCGGGCCGGTGCGCAGGCGGGCGCGAGGCCGGTGCGCAGGCGGGCGCGAGGCCGGTGCGCCCGGTGGCCGTGGCCGGCCGGCAACGTCGGTTCGCCGGTAGCCTCGCCAGGGCAGGTCACACGGGAGGAGCGGACCGTGAGCCAGCAGACCGAGCCAGGCACCAAGGCGACCGGGGCCGACGGCGACGGTCCCATGGCAGCGGGCGGCGACGGCGCGGGCAAGGTGGCGTTCGTGCTCGGTGGCGGGGGGATCCACGGCGCCGCCGAGGTCGGCATGATCCGCGCGCTGCTGGAGCACGGGGTCCAGCCCGACCTGGTGCTGGGGACCTCCATAGGGGCCCTCAACGGCGCGATCCTGGCCTCCGGACCCGACACCGCGCTTGAGCGGCTCTGTGAGCTGTGGACCAACGTCGACGCGAACAACCCGTTCGAGGCGTCGCTGCTGGAGCAGGCCAGCACCTTCGCGCGGACCAGGACCCACCTCCACGGCAACCACCGGCTGCGACGGCTGATCCTGAAGTCGCTCCCGGTGCGGACCTTCGAGGAGCTCCCCGTCGCCTTCCAGTGCGTGGCCGCCAACATCGAGCGAGCCAGCGCCCGTTGGTTCGACTCCGGCCCCCTGGTCGAGGCGTTGCTGGCCTCCACCGCGGTCCCGGGCCTGCTGCCCCCCGTCGAGGTGGACGGGGAACACCACCTCGACGGCGGGTTGGTCGACTCGATCCCCGTGGGCCGGGCCGAGACGCTGGGGGCGACGGTGATCCACGTGCTCCAGGTGGGCCGGGTAGAGCAGCCTCTGGTGGCCCCGCGCAAGCCGTGGGAGGTGGGGGTGGTCGCGTTCGAGATCGCGCGGCGCCACCGGTTCGTGGAGGAGATGGCGGCCGTCGGCGAGCACATCGAGGTCCCCCTGCTGCCGACCGGCGACCGGATCGACCCGAACGACGCCTCGCAACTGCAGTACCGCAACACCTCTGACGTCACGCGCCGGATCGAGGCGGCCTACGAGGCCAGCAGCGCCTACCTCGCCGAAGCAGCGACGGGTGTGGCGATCGGCGCGACGGGTTCGGCGGGCGCGGCCGGCGCGACCGGCGCGGCCGGCGCGGCCGGGGCTGCCGGGGCTGCAGGAGCGACCGGAGC
>PWEU01000338.1 GCA_003554005.1 Nitriliruptoraceae bacterium | reverse complement strand
GACGGAGCTCGAGGGCCTCGAGGGTGTCGTCGGACACCTCGACGTGACGGAGGTCTGGCGAGATGGCCACCTCGAACGCATCGCCGTCGACGTCGAGGACCAGCGCGATCGCCTCGCGGATAGCGGCATCCGCCTGGTCGAGGCGGCGCGACTGGGAGGCAACCTCACGTCCCTCGACGTCGTGCGCCACGAGCGACCACCAGGCGCCGTCACGGGTGGCGGTGACGCGGTAGGTGTTCACGTCCACCACTCCTCTCCGAGTTTGGTTGCCGCCTGCCGCATGATCGATCGCGCGGTGCCTTCTGCGATCTCACGGTGGTTCGGGATCGGGATGCGGAGACCGTCGAGCGAGAAGACCTCATGACCTCCGGTGTTGCGCAACGGCGCGAACTCCAGACCCGCTTCGTTGGCGGCGTCGCGGAGCTGTCGGATGAGGTCACGTCGCTTGACGAGCGTAAGTGTAGAAGCTGAACGCAGTCAAGTGCAGACGATGGACTTACCTGTGCACAACCGCCTCATCGACCTGACGGATACGGCGTTGGTTACTGCAGGTCCAGGACGGTCTCGAGGGCGAGGTCGACGCCCCACTGTTCCTCAACCGTGAGATGGCCCTCGTGGTCACCGAGCCGGCTCACGTCGACCGCGCCAGTCTGTTCGACCAGCACTCGAGTTGTTGCCCCGTTGATCTGGATCTCGGGCCGGAACGAAGCGTCGCGCGCTGCGGTGGACGTCGGCGCAATCAGCACGGTCGACAGCCGCATCAGCGCGTCGGATTGCACGATGACGCCGTAGCGAACGCCGGACTGCTCGTGCCCTTGACGACGCCCGAGCCGCAGCCGGAACACATCACCCCGGCGCACGCAGGTCCTCCATCATCGCGGCCACCTCAGCGGCCTCGGCTTGATCGTCTTCGTCGGCGGCGAGTTCAGCCACCTCGTCGATCAAGCGCTGCCGGTCGCGTAGCCGCAGCGCGGCGGCGACCAGACCACGGCGGACCGCTTCCGAGCGGGACAGGCCGGTCGCTTCCAGCTCAGCCAGGGCGCGACGGGCCTCGTCGTCAAGTCGTACCGAGATGAGATCGCCCATGACACGAATGTATCACGAAACGTCGGACAGGTGGACGGTCCGACCTACATCCGTTCCGACCGGGTAGGAGATCCGGGCGTGTCTTGCCGGCTGGGGTTCGTCGATCGTGGCCGGTCACGGTCGATCGTGGCGGACCGCAAGCCGTTCAGGTGCACGTCAAGCATGATGGTGCGGTTTCGTGCGCCCGTCCGTGTCACGGGTGGAGACCGTGACGTCGAGGTTCAGTGTCCGCAGCAGGCGGAGCAGGCGATGGACCTGCTGCGACGTGCGGCCCTGCTCCAACTCGGAGAGGTAGGAGCGGTGGACGCCCGCTGCGTCCGCGAGTTTCTGTTGGGTCCAGCCCCTCACGGCGCGGGCTTCGCGGAGCACCGCGCCGAGGTCGTCTGGTCCCAGGACGACCCATGACGTCGCGTCGGCATCTTCAGACAAGCGCCACACCTTGCCTAGCGACTGCTTCTGCAGACAAATGCAGCTAGGCGGGTGGATGTCTATAGAACGCGACACAACCTGTGGGGTGCGGGCACACTGGGCGCCCGTAGATGTCCCTGCCAGACGCTCGCCGACCTCGGGTGATCCCGAGGTGAGGCGCGGGGCGTGGGAGTGACCGACTGGCTCATCGACTCCTCCGCCCTGGTCCGTCTCGGCGCCGCCGTCGACGGGCAGAGCAGCTGAGCCGAGCGGATCGAACGCGGTCTGCTACGCATCAGCACTGTCACAACAGTTGTATCGCGATCAGTCGCGTAGTTGACGGATGCGCGCCACGCGTCGCTGAGCGTCGGATCGACGGACCGGGTCCTCGAGCCGGCCCAGACGCAGGCCGGCCAACAGGTAGGGGAGGTCGCCGCTGCGGTCCTCGACGGCGATGGCCTCGCTGACCACGAAGCCCCCGTCGCCGAGATCACGTACCACGATCCGATGTTCGGGCTCATCCTCCCCGGCGACCACGATCTTGCCGCAGTCGGTCAGGTCGCCGGTCTTGGCGTCGTCGTGCAACGGCACCGGAGCGAGCTCGCCGGCGTGGAGCGCCTTGTGCAGTCGGAAGACCTCGAGCAGGGTGGCTTGGGACCGTTCGGCGAGGCGGCGGAGATCCGCCATCGCGTCGTCGTGGAAGGTGACCCGTGTGAACCGGAGCGTCACAGGGCGTCGAGGTCGATACCGAACTCGACGGCCGCTTCCGCGAGCGTGGTCCGGCTGCCGCTGTCGGTGGCGTCACGCTCCCGGCTGCGCTGCGCGATCGCGATGTCCTCAGCGACGTCGAGCAGGAGCCGGAAGGTCTCGTAGGGCAGCAGCGCCGCGTCGGGGTGGCGGCGGTCACCGAGGATGACGGGCTCGGCATCCAACCCTTGCTCGCGGAACCGCCGCACGTGAGCGGGAAGCCGCGTACGGGCTTCGCTGATGGTCTCCGGCATCGCGGCTCCGCTTCTGTACGTCATCCTGTACACATCTTGCGGGACCGACGCACTCGGTGCTCGTCGTTGGCCGGATTGTGCGAACGCACCCAGCGCTTCGGGAGCGCTGGTCGGCACCCAAGGGGTCAAGGACCAACCGCTGGCATGCGGTCAGTCGTCAGATTGTGCTGAGACCACTACCGACCGGCTCCCGCCCGTTCGTGGTGACGCCGTGCAAACGAGCTGAGGCTTCACGTCGGTCCCATCGGTGCGGCACCGAGTGGCACCGGGCGCCCGGTCGGCTAGATCGGGTAGCGGATGATCACGATCCCAGAGCCGCCGGATCCGGCCTTGTGGACCGTCT
>PWEU01000092.1 GCA_003554005.1 Nitriliruptoraceae bacterium | reverse complement strand
CCCACGAGGAGCGGAGAAGGGGCCCACCCAACCTGGGCGAGCCCCCACATCGAGGGAGCAGCGCTGCGCGCAGTTCGGTCCTACGCGCCCAGGCTGCGCCGACGACGACGTGCCTTACGCCGCGTACACGCGGTTCTGCATCGTGCCGGTCCCCATGTCGACGGTTCCCTCGCCCCGCAACGCGAGGCCGTTGACCCACTCGTAGCGCTCGAAGTTCGAGTGCAGGCGGATCTGGAAGACCTCCCGCATGTTGCCCGACTCGTCCACAGAGACGGTGCCGGTCTGGTAGGCCGCGATACGGGCGCCGTCCTTGGTGATCGCCTGCGCGTGGGTGTGGGTCTCTTGGACGCCGTCAGCCCGAACGTAGAGGTAGCCGACGCCGCTGATGGTGCTCTCGATCAGGCCGGTACCCGTGCCCTCGAATCCGAGGTCGAACCTGATGCCCGTCGCCGGCGGCAGCTTGCCGCTCATCGCCTCCTCCATCGACACGCCGTAGTCGACGATCTCGGTGAAGCGCGCGTCGGCCTCGAAGACGAGTTGGCCCGGCTCGATCTTCACATCGGGGACTTCGATGGTTGCCATGATCCCCTCCTGGTGTCTCCAAGCGAAGGACCCACAGCGCCCACCATCCGTGGACCGACCGGTGGACCGATAGTCCCCCGCCACTTGAGTGTTCGGAAGCAGCCACCGCCCCGCTAGAGGGGGAAGGCCCTTCTTGGATCGCACGACCGGATCCTCACGAAGGGGCCCAACGTCGAGCTCGCCTTCGTGCAAGAGTCAGACGTCCCCCGTGATGATGCTGGACTGCCGGAGTGCAGGGAGCGCTCAGGTGTCGCGTGCACGGCGAAGTCAACCCTGCCCGCACGGCGCGGGAGTCGAGGTGTGACCGGCATCGCTGCGCCGGTGCAGCCACCCGGTACATCCTTCGTGTGTTGGGATACACGGAGGAGGGAGCGGTGACGAAGAGGCGGGTGGACATCGCTGATGGCACGCTCGATCGAGCCAAGCTGATCCTGGGCCCCGACACGATCAAGGACACCGTCAACGCCGCGCTGCTCGAGACCGTGCGCGCTGCCGAGCGCCGTCAACACGTCGACCGCGACGCGCGCAGGCACTTGGCGGCCACGACCAAGCATCTTGCTGACGACGACGTCATGGCTGAAGCGTGGCGCTGACACTGGCGCGCTGGCTGATCGACAGGTCGGTCCCGGTCCGACTCGATCACGACCCGATCGCTGACGTGGTCCTCCCGCGCATCCATGCTGGGTAGGTCGGCGTCGAACGGGTGACCGAACTCGAGTTCGGCTTCTCCCCACGGTCGACGCGCGACGACACCTCGACCCGACACGACACGACACCCTGGACCATCTGCTCCCGGTCGCAACGCCGGTTCGTGCCGAGCAGCGAGCCCGCGAACTGCAGGCTCAACTGGTCCGCCGCGGCCAGCACCGAGGGGTCAGCATCCCCGACGTCATCGCCGCCGAGACGTGAACGTTCGGGTCGAGGATGCTCCTCACTACGAGCGAAGGGCGTCGCGTTCCTTGTCCGGGAGCCGCTGGGCTTGCCCCTCGATACGCGCGCTGCGCTGCCGCACCGCATCGAGCGGGGGGCCGCAGTGCGGTCCCGATCCTCGACCGCGATCTCACGTCCGATGCGTGATCGGCCCAGGTGGCTGGGAGGCGGTGTTGGCGCCCGCCAAGGACCGTTTCGAGGCCGGATGATTCGCCATCATGCACCATATCTAGGTGCACGAACAAGTATGCTTCGGGTATGCGAACCTCCGTTCTCTTCGACGACGAGCTCGCGGCCGAAGCCCGCGAACTCGGCATCAACGTGTCCGAAGCAGCGAGGGAGGGGCTTCGTCAGGCCGTCCGCCGTCGTCGCGCAGAGCGCGACCGTGCGGCCTACTTGGCCCAGCCCGAGACCGAGGATGTCGACTGGGACGAGGCCGAGTCCTGGGGCGAGGCGTGAGGCGCGGAGAGGTCTGGCTCGCGCAGGTCGGCCGCAAGCTGCGCCCGGTCGTGGTCGTGACGCGCGATGAGGTGCTCGACGTCCGGGCCAACGTCACGGTTGCCGAGATCACCACCACGGTACGTGGGCTCACCGTCGAGGTCCCCATCGATCCTGACTGCGGGATCGAGCAGGCGTCGGTGGTCAACTGCGATGGCCTTCACACCGTGTCTCAGCGCAGGCTGGCCACGCGGCTGGGGAGCGTGGACGACGACACGCTCGAAGGGATCTGCGAGGCAGTCACCGTCGCCTTGGGCTGCGACCAACGCTGACGGCAGCGGCCTTGCCGTGACAGCTCGTGTGACAGCCAACTCGTCTGGAACGCTCTGGACGTCGCTGGGCGTCGGTGGAGTGGTTCCCCTGTTCAGAACGGCTTTCGTGGACCGTGGTGGACGGTGCTGGACCTCGCGTCGCTGGTCGACACGCAAGAGGTCAGAGGTTCGAATCCTCTACGCCCCACCCCCGTAGCCCCCGGTTTCCGACTGGGGGCTACTGCTTTGACAGCTCGTTCTGACAGCCAACTCATCAGTGGCGTCCGCCCGAGCGATAGCGATGGGTCAACCAGCAGCGCTGTACAGACGCAACAACCCTATATATTCTTCTGTCGCTGGGATATACGGAGGAGGGTGCGGTGACGAAGCGGTTGGTGGACATCGATGATGGCACGCTCGACCGTGCCAAGTTGGTCCTGGGCACCGACACGATCAAGGACACCGTCAACGCCGCGCTGAACGAGACCGTTCGCGCTGCCGAGCGTCGCCAGCACGTCGACCGTGACGCGCTCAAGCGCTTCGCGGCCGCAACCAAGGATCTTGCTGACGACGACGTCATG
>PWEU01000042.1 GCA_003554005.1 Nitriliruptoraceae bacterium | reverse complement strand
CACGGTCATGCGAACAAGGTCACCCTGTCGGTGGGCGGCTTCGTGCCCAAGCCCCACACCCCCTTCCAGTGGGCCGCGCAGGATCCTCCCGAGGAGATCCGCCGCAAGCTGTCGCTGATCCGTCACGCGATCAAGGACCACCGCGGGATCAAGGTCCGCACCAACGATCCCGAGGAAGGCGTCATCGAAGGCCTGCTGGCCCGCGGCGACCGTCGGGTGGCCGCGGCGGTCGAGCGGGCCTGGCAGCTCGGGGCGCGGTTCGACGGCTGGCACGAGATGCCGACCCTGGAGCTGTGGCGGCAGGCGATGGCCGAGACCGGCGTCGACCTCGACTGGTTCTCCTACCGGGAACGGGACCAGCACGAGGCGCTGCCCTGGGACCACCTCGACTCCGGGCTCGACGCCGGCTGGTTGTGGGAGGACTGGCAGGACGCCCAGGCCGACCAGCAGCTCGACGACTGCCGCTGGTCGGCGTGCTACGACTGCGGGGTCTGCCCCGGTTTGAGCATCGAGCACGACACCGGCTACACCGGAGGCTTCAGCCTGCCCGTCGTGCCGTCGAGGTTGGGGGGCAGCAACGAGTTGCCCATCACCCCCGAGCGGTACGCCAGCGGGCCCTGACGCCACGCCCGGCGATCACGCCGACCCAGCAGGAGGACACGTTGACGCAGCGGTACCGCATCCGCTGGACCAAGGTCGCTCGCACGCGCTTCATCTCGGCGCGTGACCTGACCTCGGTCTGGGAGCGGGCGCTGCGCCGTGCCGACCTGCCGATCGCGTACTCGGAAGGGGTCACCCCGCACCCGAAGGTGTCCTTCCCCGACGCGTTGCCGGTGGGCGTGAGCTCCACCGGCGAGTACGCCGAGCTGACCTTCGCAGCCCCGATCGAACCAGCATCGGACCTGGCTGCACTCTCCGCCGCGCTACCGGCGGGGATGGACATCACGACCTACCTCGAGGTGCCCGACGGCGCGCCGAAGCTGGCGAAGATGCTGCGGGTCCCCCTCTGGGAGCTGGCCTGGCCCCCGGTCGATCAGACCGAGCTGGGTGCGCTCCTGTCCACGCGCAGCGACGAGTTGCTCGCCGCCGACCACGCCGAGGTGATCCGGCACCGTCCCGACGGTGACCGGACGATCGACGTGCGTCCAGCGGTGCTCGCGCTGGCCGCGACCACGCGCCCGGGATCGCACGCCCGGGACGCGCACACCGTCCTCCGTGCGGTGCTCCGCAACGACGGGCCCACCGTGAGACCGACCGACCTCCACGCCGCGCTGAGCCGCGGCGACGTGGCCGAACCCCACGCGGTGCTCCGCTGCGTGCAGGGTGCTCTCGAGCCCGAGGGAGTGCGTGATGCCCTCGGCGGCGAGGTCGAACCCCTGGTCCCCGACGTCGACGCAGAGGCCGCCTGACACCCCGATCGAGCCCTCCTGTGACCGACCACGACGCCACACCCCAGCACGACAACGACCCCGAGGAGCCCCCCGACACCAGCGCCGGCTCCAGCCGCGCTGCCCGCACGGCCACGGCCACGGCCGAGGAGGCCGACCCCGCGCCGGCCAGCGATGACGCTGGCGGCCGCGGTGCGTCCACGGGCGACGACACGGACCGTGACGGCGACGCGGACCGTGACGGCGACGCGGAGCGCGAGGACGGTGGTTCGGGCGGTCGCCGCCGACGTCGCCGGGGTCGACGTGGGCGCGGGCGTCGTGGCGGTGGGGGACAGGGACGGGCCGCTGCCCAGGACGAGGCCGGGACCGCCTCCTCCGACACCAGCGCGTCCGACAGCGAAGCCTCGGCTGGCGCTGCGTCCGACGACGATGCGTTGGACGCCGGCGAGGCCCGCGGCGGTGCGTCGAAGGGATCCGGGGACGCCGAGGTAGCCGAGACCTCCGCGCCCGCCGAGGATGCTGGCCAGGACGACGGTGCCGACACCGGTGACGACGGCGGCGCCGCGAACGGGGGCGGCGGTCGGCAGGCGAGGGGTGAACGCGGGGGATCGACGCGCAGCTCGTCGAGGTCCGGGTCGCGCAACCGTTCCGGTGGGGGCGCCAGCCGCCGTGGGCGTGGCCGGAGCGGTTCCGGCGGTTCCGGCGGCTCCGGCGGCGATGGGGGTGGCGACGGTGGTAGTGGCCGCGGTGGCGACGGCGGTAGTGGCCGCGGTGGCGACGGTGGTAGTGGCCGCGGTGGCGACGGTGGTTCCGAGGCGCAGCAGGACCGGGCTGTCGAGGACGCCATCGCCAAAGGCGGGACCCGTATGGCCGCCAAACGGGGTGGTCGTCGGTCCTCGGGTGGCGGCAACGGGGGGCGTCGCGCGAACCAGCGCAGCGGTGGCGTGGCCGAGGAGGTCCGGCGCGCGATCCTCGAAGGCCCGCCCCGCACGATGCTCGTGACCTCCCGCCAGGACCGCACCCAGATCGCGGTGCTCGAGGACCGCACCGTCGTCGAGCACTACGTGACCCGGGCCGAGGACGTGACCTTCGTCGGCAACATCTACATGGCGCGGGTGCAGAACGTGCTGCCAGGGATGGAGGCGGCGTTCCTCGACATCGGCAAGGGCCGCAACGGCGTGCTGTACGCCGGCGAGGTCCTCTACGACGAGCTCGACCTCGAGGAGGGTGATGCACAGCGGATCGAGAACGCGCTCAAGCCGGGCCAGAAGGTGCTGGTCCAGGTCACCAAGGACCCCATGGGCTCCAAGGGGCCGAGGCTGACGATGCACCTGTCGCTCGCTGGTCGCTACATGGTGCTCGCCCCGAACTCGGACCTGTTCGGGATCTCGCGCAAGCTGACCGACAAGGAACGTGACCGCCTGCGCCGGATCGTGAAGCGCATCAAGCCGGCCGAGCACGGCATCATCGTCCGGACCGCCGCCGAGGGGGTCAGCGAGGAACAGATCACCGCGGACATCGAGCGGCTGCTCGCCAAGTGGGAGCGGGTCGAGCAGGCCGCGGCCGCCGCCAAGGCGCTGAGCGCGGTCTACGAGGAGCCGCCCCTGGTCGTCAAGGTGATCCGCGACAACTTCGGGCCGGAGTTCGAACGGTCGATCGTCGACGATGAGGACCTCTACCGCCAGGTCCGCGGCTACCTCGACGAGGTGGCGCCCGAGCTCCTGGGCAAGGTGGAGCTGTACGGCGCACCGACCGCGGACGCCCGCGCACGCGCGGCCGGAGCGCCGGCCTTGGACCTCCCCGAGCCGAAGCCGGACGGCAGCGCACCCGAGTCCGGGCCCGCGGACGCCGGCGAACAGCCTGACGCCGCCGAACAGCCTGGCGCCGCCGAACAGCCTGGCGCCGCCGAACAGCCTGGCGCCGCCGAACAGCCTGACGCCGCCGACGCGGCTGCCGCCGTGGGTACCGACGCCGATGCGGCTGCTCCGGCAGCCCAGGCGGATGGCGAGGAGGTGGTCGGCGCCGACCAGGATGCCGACCCGGCTGAAGCCACGACCGCCGTGGTCACCGGCGATGCCGAAGGGCACCAGGGCGACACCGCACCCGCCAGGCCCGCCGAGGTGGATCCACTCGTCGGCAGCGTGGACCTCGCCGCCGCGGCGGCGCGGCGCGAGCAGCTCCCCGCGCTGTTCGAGGCCTACGACGTCGGCGAGCAGCTCCGCAAGGCCATGGGGCGCAAGGTCTGGCTGCCCTCGGGCGGGTACCTCATCATCGAGTCCACCGAGGCCATGAAGGTCATCGATGTCAACACCGGCCGGTTCACCGGGGGCAAGGACACCAACCTCGAGGAGATCGTCCTGCGGACCAACCTCGAGGCCGCCGATGAGATCGTGCGGCAGCTCCGCCTGCGCGACATGGGCGGCATCATCATCATCGACTTCATCGACATGCTGCTGAAGGCGAACCAGGACCAGGTCGTGCGGCGCCTCAAGCGGGAGCTGCTGCGTGACCGCACCAAGACGCGGGTCTCGGAGGTGTCCAAGCTCGGGCTCGTCCAGATGACCCGGAAGAACGTCAGCCAGGGGCTCATCGAGTCCTTCAGCCACACCTGCGAGACCTGCGAGGGGCGGGGGGTGATCAGCGAGCTCGAGTGAGCTGCCGCTGCTGAGCGGGTCACCAGCCGTGGGACCTGTCTCGACGTCGAGACACCCCCACGGCTGGCTACCCTCGGCCCGGTGACCGTCACCGACCGCCCCACCCCGCGTGACCCGTCGGACGACGGGCTGCTCCGACGTGGGCTCGCGGTCATCGCGGTGGCCTTGCGCTCCGCGCCGCGGCCCTTCAGCGTCGGCATCGGCGGCTCGCTGGTCTATGCCACCATGATGGTGCTGTCCTCGCTGGTGCTCGGCTGGATCACCGATGAGGTGCTGATCCCGAGCTTCGCCGCCGGTGAGTTCGACCGTGGCCTCCTGCTCACCGCCGTGCTGCTGATCGTCGGGGTCGCGCTGTTCAAGGCGATCGGGGTGGTCGGACGGCGGCTGGGGGCCTACTACGCCCAGTTCAGCCTGCAGTCCAGCTACCGCCGCCAGGTCACCCGTCGCTACCTCGAGCTGCCCCTGTCCTGGCACCGCCGACATCCGACGGGCGAGTTGCTCTCCAACGCCAACGCGGACGTCGAGTCCGCGTTCTTCGTGGCCGCGCCCCTGCCGATGGCCTTCGGCGCCACCGTGCTGCTGGCCATCACCGCCGCCCTGCTCATCGTGACCGACCCGGCGCTGGCAGCCATCGGGTTCGCGGTCGGGCCACTCCTCGGCTTCGCGAACTGGTTCTACCAGCGCCGGATGCGCAGCGCCGCGACGGTCGCGCAGCAGGCCCGGGCGGACGTCTCCGAGGTGGCCCACGAGTCCTTCGACGCCGCGCTGGTCGTCAAGACCCTGGGTCGTGAGGACGCCGAGGAGGAGCGGTTCCGGGCGGTCTCGGACGATCTGCGGGACAAGATGATCCGGGTCGGCCGCCTCCGGGCGTTCTTCGACCCCGTCATCGAGGCCCTGCCGAACGTCGGCATCCTACTGGTCCTGCTGGTCGGTGCCTACCGGGTGCGTGACGGTGCCCTGACCCCCGGCGACCTGGTCCAGTTCGCCTACCTGTTCCGCCTGGTGGCGCTGCCGATGCGTGTCTTCGGCTGGCTGCTCGGCGAACTGCCCCGGGCCGTGGTGGGCTGGGATCGGGTCTCGCGGGTACTGGCCGCCACCGACCGCATGACCTACGGCGATGCGCCGGGAGCGGGTCAGGGGGGTGCAGAGGCTGCGATGGTCGAGGTCGGCTTCCTCCACCCGAGCTCGGAGCGCGAGCGCCTCGACGGGGTGGCTGGCCCGATGGTGCCAGCCGCCGGGGACGATCCCGCGAACCCGGGCCCCGAGGATCACCGTCGCGGTATCGACTCGGTGACCTTCGACGTGGCCGCCGGCCGCACGATCGCCCTGGTCGGGGCGACCGGCTCCGGCAAGTCGACGATCGCGTCGCTCCTGGTGCGGCTCTACGACCCCGCCCACGGGCAGGTCACCTACGACGAGCACGCCCTGCCCGAGCTCGCCCGTGACCAGCTCGCCGACCACGTCGCGATCGTGTTCCAGGAGGCGTTCCTGTTCGATGACACCGTGCGTGACAACATCACCCTCGGGGCCGAGCTGCCCCACGACCGCGTCGAGGCGGCAGCGCGTCTCGCTCAGGCCCACGGCTTCATCACCGCCCTGGGGGCGGGGTACGACACCGTGGTGGGGGAGCGCGGGGCGACCTTGTCCGGTGGGCAGCGGCAGCGGATCGCCCTGGCCCGCGCCCTGGTGCGCTCCCCGCGGCTGCTGGTCCTCGACGATGCCACCTCGGCGGTCGATCCCGCCGTGGAGTCGGCGATCCTCAGAGGGCTGGCCGACGCCGAGCTCCCGGCGACGGTGATCGTCGTGGCCTACCGTCAGAGCTCGATCGCCCTGGCCGACGAGGTGGTGTTCGTCGACGAGGGCCGCGTCGCCGCCCGGGGGAGCCACGGACGGCTGCTGGCGGAGGTTCCCGCCTACCGCCAGCTCGTCACCGCCTACGAGGAGGACGCGCGGGAGCGGGACGCCGCCGAGCAGGCGGCCGCCGAGGCGGGACCGGAGCCGGACCGATGAGCCGGCGCCGCGAGGAGGCGACCCCCCGCCCGACCACCGACGCGCGGCCGGCCCAGCCCGAGGGTGCCTGGCGGACCTTCCGTCGTGGGCTGGCCCTCTCTCCCGAGCTGCGGGGGGGGCTGGCGGTCACGATGCTGCTGGCGCTGCTGGCGACGGCGGGCCGGGCGATCGTGCCCATCGCGATCCAGCGCACGATCGACGACGGACTCGCGAGCGGCGCGGGGCTCGACCTCGATGCGGTGGCGGTGATCGTGCTGGCCGCCTTCGTGGCCGTGGCGATCACGGCCCTGGCGAGCGGGGCGATGAACTACCGGCTCGCCGCGGTGGTCGAGACGGCCCTCTCCAGCCTGCGGGTGCGCGCCTTCCGACACATCCACGACCTCTCGATGCTCCACCAGGCCACCCAGCAGCGCGGGGGCCTGGTCTCCCGGGTGACCTCCGACATCGACGAGATCAGCCGGTTCATGCAGTGGGCCGGGCTGAACCTGATCACCAGCATCGGTCAGCTCACGGGGGCGACGCTGGTGATGCTCTTCTACTCCTGGCGGCTCACAGCGCTGGTGCTGCTGGTCTTCGTGCCCTTCATGCTGGGTGCCCGCTGGTTCCAGCGCCGGCTCACGGTCGCCTACCTGATCGTGCGCGAGAAGGTGGGCGTCATGCTCGGCGCGCTGGCGGAGACCGTGGTCGGTGCCCCGGTCGTGCGGGCCTACGGCATCGAGGAGCGCACCCAGGCCCGTCTGGACGAGCGCATCGAGGAGCACCGCCGGGCGGCGGTGCGGGCCGGCACCTACTCCTCGATGTTCTCCGGCACCGGCGAGGTGTCCGGAGCGTTGGCCACGGCCGCGGCAGTGGTCGGCGGGGTGCTGCTCGGGATCGATGACCAGGTCACCGTCGGCACGGTCCTGGCGTTCCTGTTCCTGATCACCCTGTTCGTCGATCCCGTCCTGATCGCCGCCGAGGTGATCAACGAGGGGCAGACCGCCGTGGCCGGGTGGCGTCGGGTCCTCGACATCCTCGACGTCGAGCCCGATGTCGCCGACCCCGGGGAGGAGGGCCGCGAACTGCCGCCGGGTCCCGTGCGTATCCGCTTCGAGCACGTCAGCTTCCGGTACCCACACCCCGGGGAGGTCGCCCGCGCCGCGTCCGGTCCTGTGGTGCTCGACGACGTCGAGGTGGAGATCGCGCCACGGACCCGGGTCGCGGTGGTCGGGGAGACCGGTTCGGGCAAGACGACCTTCGCGAAGCTCCTGACCCGGTTGATGGACCCACTCGAGGGACGCGTGCTGCTCGACGGCATCCCGGTGGACGAGGTCCGGTTCTCGTCCCTGCGGCAGCGGGTGGTGATGGTCCCCCAGGACGGCGCGCTGTTCGAGGGCAGTATCGCCGACAACGGGCGCATGGGCCGCGAGGGTCTGACCGATGAGGACCTCGCCCTGGCCTGCCTGGAGCTCGGCCTCGGCGACTGGATCGACGAGTTGCCCGATCACCTCGACACCCCGGTCGGGGAGCGGGGCGGCTCCCTGTCCGCCGGGGAACGCCAACTGGTGGCGCTGGCCCGTGCCTACGTCGCCAACCCCGACCTGCTGGTGCTGGACGAGGCCACCTCTGCGGTCGATCCCGCGACCGAGGTGCGCACCCAGCGCGCCCTGGCCGGGCTCACCTCGGGTCGGACGACCGTCACCATCGCCCACCGGATGTCCACGGCTGAGGCCGCCGACGAGGTGCTGGTGTTCGATGCCGGACGGCTGGTCCAACGTGGGCACCACCGCGACCTGGTCGCCGAGGGCGGGGTCTACGGCGCGCTGCACGACAGCTGGACCCGCGGTGTCGGCACGCGGTCCTGAGCTCCGACCCCCGCCGGACGGGACCGGGGGCGTGGGGGTGACGGCTGAGCCCGTGGGTGCCGGCTCGCGGGGCGAGCTGGCCTACGCTGGCCCGATGAGAGGGGTGGTGCCGCGCGGGCCCCCGGGGACCGCGCGGGCGCGCCCCACGGGTCGGGGAGGTGCTCCATGAGCGGAACCGCCAGCGTCGCAGGGGAGGGATCCCGGCGACACGCCGTGCCGGTGACGGTGGGAACACCCGACCGGGAGGCCACCCCGGCTGAGCTGGATGCGGCGATCGCCGAGCTCCGCGCCGGTGCCCCCAGGTGGTGTGCCACCGGCATCCCCGAGCGCCTGGCCCTACTCGCCGAGCTGCAACGGACCACCCACGCGGCCGGGGCCGGCTGGGCGGCCAGCGCCGCAGCCGCCAAGGGCATCGCGCCGGACAGCCACCTCGCCGGAGAGGACTGGGGTACGGGTCCCTACTTCGTCCTGCGGAACCTGCAGTTGCTCCACACCACCCTCACCGACCTCCAGGAGACCGGGCGCCCCCAACCGCCGGCGATGCGGACCGAGGGGGCCCGGGTCGTCGTCGACGTGGTGCCCGGTGACCGGCTCGATCGGCTGATCCACACCGGGCTCACGGCCGAGGCCTGGCTCCAGCCCGGGGTGAGCCTCGACCAGGCCATGGCACGGATGGGGCGCAGCTACCGGTCGGACCACGAGCGGGCCCCGGGGGTCGCGGTGGTGCTCGGCGCGGGCAACGTCTCCTCGATCGGCCCGATGGACGCGCTCTCCCAGCTGTTCGCCGACGACCGGGTCGTGGTGCTGAAGATGAACCCGGTGAACGGCTACCTCGGGCCGCATATCGCTGCGGCCTTCGCGCCGCTGATCGACGCGGACCTGCTGCGCATCGTCCATGGCGGAGCGGAGGTCGGGCGCCACCTCACCGAGCACGCCGACATCGACGCCATCCACATCACCGGCTCCGACCGCACCCACGATGCGATCGTGTTCGGGACCGGCGAGGAGGGACGACAGCGACGTGCCGAGGGCCGTCCCCGGATCGATGTGCCCATGACCTCCGAGCTCGGTGACGTCAGCCCGGTGATCGTGGTCCCGGGGCCCTGGACGGCGAAGGACCTCGCCTTCCAGGGTGACCACATCGCCTCGATGCTGGTGAACAACGCCGGGTTCAACTGCGTCGCCGGGGACGTCGTCATCCAGCACCGGGCCTGGTCGAAGCGTCGGGCCCTGCTGGATGCCGTCCGAGACTCCTTCCGGCGGGCGACCCCGCGCGAGTTCTACTACCCGGGTGCCGAGGAGCGGTACGAGCTGTTCGTCTCCACCCACCGGCAGGCGGAGCAGCTGAGCGAGGCCGTGGAGGGCGGGTTGCCCTTCACCCTGATCCCCGACGTCGACCCGTCGGTGACCGATGACGTGGTGTTCACCACCGAGTCCTTCTGCGGGGTGATCAGCGAGACCGCCCTGGATGCGCCCCGGTCGGTGCCCGACTTCATCGACGAGGCCGTGCAGCTGTGCAACGAGCAGCTCTGGGGCAACCTGTCGGCCACCCTGCTGGTCCCCCCCCGCTCGTTGGCGGACCCGGAGGTGGCGGCGGCGGTCGAACGCGCCGTGGAGCAGCTGCGCTACGGCACGGTGGGCGTCAACCTCTGGGCCGGGATCGGCTTCGTGTTCGTGTCCCCGCCCTGGGGCGCCTACGCCGGCAACGAGCTGACCGACATCCAGTCCGGCCGCGGGACGGCCCACAACACCTTCCTGCTCGAAGATGTCGAGAAGACGGTGATCCGGGGCCCGTGGCGTCCCCCGCTCACCCCACCCTGGCTGCACACCCACAGCCGGATGCACCGGCTGTCACCGTTGCTCGCTGACCTGACCGTCGACTTCGACCCGCGCACGCTGGCCGCCATGGCCTGGCACGGTCTGCGGGCCTGAGCGCCGCGGGCGACCGGCCGGCCCGTCGGCTGGGGGCGTCCGCTCGTCGCCCGGGGATCAGCCCACCACCTCGAGGTCGAGCACCTCGAGCAGCACCGGCATCTCGGGTTCGGCGTCACAGGACATCGGACGTGGCCGGGGATCGCGACGGGCCCGGATCGACACCTGGACCTGGCGCCCGCCCGCAGCGACCGCGAGCTGGACCGGGTCGCCGTCGGGCTCGGGTCCCTGCAGCGGCTGGTCGGTCACCTCGACGCCATCGATCCGGTCGAGGTCCAGGTGGCGGCGGGCGGCGACCTCGGCGAGCTGGGCCGGCGGGCTCAGGTGGGAGCGCCCGCGCAGGTGGTCGACGGTGATCCGGCCGGCGAGGTGGCCTGTGACGACCTCCATCGCCGTCGCCACGTCGAGGTCGCCGTACATCAGACCTTCGGGCAGGACGAGCATCGTCCCGGCGAACCGGTGGCCGCCGAGGTGGCTGGTCTCCCAGGTCTGATCGGGGTGGAGGGCGCCCAGGGTGTCCGCGACCGGTCGGCCGAGGCTCGCGCAGCACCGGTCGCGTTTGGCGTGGGTGCACACCAGCCACCGCGGTCGCGTGGTGGTGGGACCGAGCCTGGGTGGCGTGGGGCTGGCGCAGACGGCGGGGTCGAGGGCGCCCAGCTCCGCGGGTGTGAGACGGCACACCTCCATCCAGGGGGCGGGGCCGGTGCGGGCGAGGACGACCTCGCGTCGCGTCAGTTCGGCGGCGGGGTGGGGGCCGGGTCGACGGGTCAGCAGCACCTTCACCCCGGCAGCGGCACCGGCGGCCTCCAGTCGGGCCCCGAGACCCGGTTCGAGGGCGCTCTCGGTCAGCGCGTGGCGTCCCCAGCTGCCGGGTTGCTCCATCAGGAGGTAGCCGGTGGCCTGGGCCGCCGTCCCGGCCAGCGGTTCGTGGTGGATCCGAGCCAAGCTGCTGCAGGTGTTCGAGGACACGGTCTGCTCCGTGAGCGGGGGCGTCGCGTCGGTCGGGGAGTCGGAACGGTCGGCGTGTCGCGGCGACGGAGGCGTCGGTCCACCGCAGTCGCCGCGACGCCGTCCCCAGGGTGCCCGACCGGTCGGGCGGCGGCGGACGGACCGTTCGGTCGCGTCCCCGGTCCCGTGCGTCGGGCGCCTGGTGCTGCGCGGCGGTTGACCACCCGGCCCCCGCGGCGGTACCTTCCCCGCTCGGCGCCGGACCGGCTGTGGTC
This sequence comes from Nitriliruptoraceae bacterium, assembly GCA_003554005.1. Classification (GTDB taxonomy): domain Bacteria; phylum Actinomycetota; class Nitriliruptoria; order Nitriliruptorales; family Nitriliruptoraceae; genus T1Sed10-7. The sequence continues at coordinate 32,554 of PWEU01000042.1, read as the reverse complement.
GGTGTGCGCCCCGAACACCTCGTTCCACGACCAGTCCCGATGTTGCGCACGAGCGTGGCACACCGCACCATCGCCGGCGTCCGCCTCCGCCGCACCTCGCTGGAGCGCCCGCGGGGAGCGGACCCCAACCGGTCGCGCGTCACGCGCCAGGCCCAGGGGACGGTGCGGGAGAACGAGCCCGAGGAACGACAGGAGCCAGCCGTGTACGCGGTCATCAGCACCGGTGGGAAGCAGTACCGGGTCGAGCCCGGCCAGCAGCTCACCGTCGAGAAGCTCGTCGGCGACATCGGCGACTCCGTGGACCTTCGGCCCGTGATGGTCGTGGACGACGCGGGGGCCGTCACCACCGGCGGCGAACTGGCCGGACGCAGTGTCTCGGCCACCATCACCGGTCATGAGCGCGGCCAGCACCTGCGCGTGTTCACCTACAAGAACAAGTCGCGGCAGCGCAAGCGCCGCGGCCACCGCCAGCACCACACGATCATCCGGATCGAGGAGATCTGACATGTCGACCAAGAAGGGTGGCGGCTCCTCCAACAACGGCCGCGACTCCAACGCCAAGCGACTCGGCGTGAAGCGTTTCGGCGGTGAAGCCGTCTCCGCCGGCAGCATCATCGTGCGCCAGCGTGGGACGAAGGTCCACCCCGGCGACAACGTCGGACGGGGTGGCGACGACACGCTGTTCGCGCTCGTCGACGGTTCCGTTCGCTTCCACAAGACGCGCACCCGGACCACCGCGAACGTGGACCCGGTCGACGCCTGACCGGCGCCACGACCGAACTGGACCGAGGGCGGCCCCGTGGCCGCCCTCGTCTCGTCACCACCAGCACCCGACCCGGAGCCGACCGTGGAGTCCGCCAGCTTCATCGACGAGTGCACGATCCACGTGCGCGGCGGTGACGGCGGTGATGGCTCGGTGTCCTTCCGCCGCGAGAAGCACGTGCCGCGGGGTGGCCCCGACGGTGGCGATGGTGGTGCCGGTGGGGACGTGGTCCTGGTCGCCGATCGCAACGTGACCTCCCTGCTGGACCTGCACCGCTCCCCCCACCGACAGGGCGGGGACGGCGGCCACGGGGCCGGCATGCTGCGGACCGGTGAGCGTGGGCGGGACCACGTGATCGCGGTGCCGGTCGGCACCGTGGTGCGTGATCGCGACACCGGTACGGTGCTCGCCGACCTCGTGCGGGACGGGCAGCGGGCCCTGGGCGCCGAGGGTGGGCGCGGCGGCCGCGGCAACGCCGCCTTCATGAACCGCCACCGCCGCTTGCCCCGCTTCCGCGAGCGTGGCGAACGGGTGGACGAGCGCTCCCTGCTGCTGGAACTGAAGCTGATCGCCGACGTCGGCCTGGTCGGCTACCCCTCGGTGGGCAAGTCCTCGCTGGTCTCCCGGTTGTCCTCCGCGCGGCCCCGCATCGAGGCCTGGCCCTTCACCACCCTCACCCCTCACCTCGGGGTGATGCGTGGTGGCGACACCGCAGATGGCACCCCGATCGACGTCGTCCTCGCGGACGTCCCGGGTCTGATCGAGGGCGCCGCCGACGGGAAGGGGCTCGGGACCCGGTTCCTGCGCCACATCGAGCGCTGCCTGGTGCTGCTCCACGTCCTCGACGCGGCCCCGACCGACCCCGACCGTGACCCCGTCGAGGACCTCGCCGTCCTGCGCGGTGAGCTCGCGCGGCACGACCCCGGGCTGCTGGATCGCCCGCAGGTCGTGGTGCTCAACAAGCTGGATCTCCCCGACGGCCAGGCGATGGCGGAGCTGGTCCGCGAGCGGCTGGAGGCTCAGGGCGAGGACGTGCTGGAGATCTCCGCGCTCACCGGCGCCGGGCTGGAGCCGCTGCGCTTCCGGCTCGGCCGGCTCGTGGCCGAGGAGCGGGTACGCGTCGGGCTCCGCAGTGAGGAACCGGTCGACGAGGAGGTGCTGATCCAGCTCGCTCCGGGAGGGCCCGACTTCACCGTCCAGCGGGGCGACGACGGCGCCTTCCACGTGGTCGGTCGCCGGGTGGAACGCTGGGTGCAGATGCTTCCGCTCGAGGACCTCGGTGCGGTGCGCTACCTCCAGGGCCGCATGCGACGGGCCGGGGTGGACCGGGCGCTGGCCCGAGCCGGGGCGCGTTCCGGTGACGACGTGGTGATCGGCGGCGCGGTGTTCGCCTTCGAGCCCGAACTGGACGACCTGCCCCCGGACGAGCGAGCCGCCCTGCTGGCCGGCGAGCAGGACGATCAGGACGGGCTCGACGTGCCCGCCCCCGGGGACGGTGACGTCGAGGAAGGGGCCACGTCGTGACGCCTCGTTTCCCGCGCCCACGGTTGGCGGTGGTCAAGGGCGGATCCTCCAGCCTGCGCGGGACCGACGGTCGCCTCGACGAGGCACAGGTTGCCCGTCTGGCCGACCAGGTCGTCGCATCCCACGCGGCCGGCACCCGTGTCGTGCTCGTGTCCTCCGGTGCGGTGGCGGCCGGCATGGGGCTCCTCGGCCTCGAACGGCGGCCGCTGGACCTACCCACCCTGCAGGCGGCTGCGGCGGTGGGGCAGGGCGAGCTGATCCACGCCTACCAGCGCATCCTCACCGGGCACGGTCTGACCGCCGCCCAGATCCTGCTGAGCCAGGACGACTTCGTCCATCGCGGCCGGTACCTGAACGCTCGCACGGCGCTGCAGCGCCTCCTCGACCTCGGTGCGGTCCCGATCATCAACGAGAACGACGCGGTGGCCACCGACGAGCTGTCCTACGGCGACAACGACCCCCTCGCCGCTCTGGTCACCTCGATGCTGGACGGCGACCTGCTCGCGCTGCTGTCCGACGTGCCGGGGTTGTACGACCGTGACCCCCACGATCCCGTGGCGCAGCTGGTGCCGCGGGTCGACGACGTCGAGGAGCTCGACCTCGAGCGCATCGGTGGGGTCGGGTCCTACGTCGGGTCGGGAGGGATGCGCACGAAGGTGGGATCGGCCCGTGTGGCCGTCGCTTCGGCGGCGCACACGGTGATCGCCGACGCACGCCGGCCCGACGTGCTGCGCGAGGTCCTCGACGGCGAGGAGGTCGGCACGTGGTTCGTCGCCGCTGCCCACCGGGTCGAGGCCCGGCGGTTGTGGATCGGCTATGCGCTGCGGGTCCACGGCCGGATCCACGTCGATGCCGGAGCCGCGGTGGCGCTGCGCTCCCGCGGGGTGTCGCTCCTGGCGGTCGGCGTCACCCGCGCCGACGGTCGGTTCGGGGTGGGGGACGCGGTCGAGGTCCTCGACCCGGACGGCGAGGTGGTGGCGCGCGGTCTGAGCAACTACGACGTCGCCGACGTGGTCCGGCTGGCCGGCCGGTCGACCGCGGTCGCGGTGGAGTCGCTCGGGACCGGGTATGCCCGCGAGGTGATACACCGTGACGACCTGGTGGTGCTCAGTCGCTCACGGAGCTGACGCTGTCGACCGAATCGACCGAGCCGGTCGAGTCGACCGAGCCGGTCGAGTCGACCGAGCCGATCGACTCGGGGGAGCTGCTGCTGTCGGGCGGGGCCACGGGGGCTGTGGGCGCGGGCCCGGACCGCGCCGGCTGCTCCGTCCGGGACGGCGGCGAGGGGACTGGATCGGGGCTCTCCACGCTGGTCACCGTCGGCGTCGGATCGACCTGGTCCTCCCGGATCTCGGGCGTCACGATCTCGACCGGGTCGGGCAGCAGCAGGTCCCTCGTCGGACGTTGCTCGGCGGCGGCGACCAGAGCCGTGTCGAGGTTGATCGGGGCCACCTCCACGCTCGGTGACCGCCCGACCAGGAGGCTGCCGAGCCCGAGGCCGGCGACCGCGGTCGCGATGCTGGCGACCTGCCAGCGACGGGGCGTGTCCATCTCAGCTCCGGTTCTGCCGGTCGTGTCGTCGCGAGGCGACCTGGGCTGTGGCCGGTAGCTGTGCGGGGGGCGATCCGGCCGTCAGCTCGGCCACCCGGAGCACCGCGGTGTCCGTGCTCGCTCCAGGGGCGTCGCTGGTCCCCGAGCACGGCAGCGTCATGGTGACCACGGTGCCGGTGGGCTCGGAGCGGACGTCGATCCGACCACCGTGCGCGGTCACCACGGCGTGGACCACCGCGAGCCCCAGACCGGTCGAGTCCCGGGCGTCACCGGCCCGGACGAAGGGCGCGAACACCTCGTCCAGGATCCCCGGGTCGATGCCGCTGCCCTCGTCCTCCACCACGAGCAGCAGCTGCTGGTGCTGCGCGTCGAGCACCGCCCGGATCCGGATGGGCGTGTCCGCGTGGTTGTGCACGGCGGCGTTGGTCGTCAGGTTCAGCACCGCCTGGGTCAGCCGGTCGGGATCGGCGTGCAGGTTCACCGGTGGCGGTGGGACGATCCGGACCTGACGACCGATCGGCGTGGACTGGAGCTTGAGCTCGAGCTCCTCGAACCAGGACACCAGGTCCAGCGCCCGGGGGCGGATGAAGTCCGGGGTGCGCACGCGGGCGAAGGTCATCAGGTCTTCGACGAGCCGTCCCATCCGGCCGAGCTCGTCGTGGACGATGGCCACGGTCTCCGCCACGGCGGCGGGATCGTCGCGGTCGACGGTGGTCAGCAGCTCCAGGTTGCCTCGCGCGATCGTGATGGGGGTGCGCAGCTCGTGTCCGACGCTGGCGAGGAACTCCTGCTGCTGACGCGTCGCCGCCGCGAGCCGCTCCAACATCCCGTTGAACTCGGAGGCGAGCAGCGCCACCTCGTCGCCCGAGTCGGGCTCCTCGACCCGGGCGTCCAGGCGTCGGAGCTCGGTGGAGCGTGCGGTCGCGGCGAGATCTCCCAGGGGGGCGAGCGCCCGCCACAGGGTTGCTGCCAGCAGCCCCCCGCCGACCAGCAGGGACGCGCCCGCCGCCGCGGCCACGAGGTACGCGGCCTCCCTGGCTTCGGCTCGGACCGGAGCCATCGGGGCCACGATCTGCAGCGTCGCCAGCGGCTCGTCGCCCAGGATGATGGGTGCCGAGGACGTCAGGATCTCGCCGGCGGGGGTGCCTGTATCGATCACCTCTCGCGTGTTCAACGCTCCGCTCGGCAGGGTGCGGGCGGCGAACAGCGGCTCCAGCTCGGGCGGGCCGTTGCTCGCGGCGAGCCGAAGCCCGTCGTCGAAGGTGACGATGGTCCAGTAGGACGGGGTGCTCGGGTTCAGCTGCAGGTAGCGGCGGACCGCCTCCTCCAGCACGGCTCGGTCGTCGGCGGTCGGCTCGTCGTCGCGCGCCTCGAGCAGGAGCGCCGCGATCGATCGCTCGAAGCGCTCGTGCTCCCGGGCGAGCACGACCTCGGTGTCGGAGCGGCCGTCCTGGAGCAGCAGCTCGTAGGCGAGGATCGCCGCCACGGCGAGGCTGACGGCGAACACGACCATCGCGGTCGCCGGCACGCGCACCCTGAGCCACCGCCACGGCGTGCGGCGCGGCTCGTCGGCGGACCGACGCCAACTCACGGGACGAACCGGTAACCGGCGCCGCGCACCGTCTCGATGCGGTGCTTGCCGACCTTGCGGCGCAGGTACCCCACGTAGACCTCGACCACGTTGGAGCCTGGCTCGAAGTCGTAGCCCCACACCCTGTCCATGAGCTGGACCTGGGAGAGCACCTGGCCCGGGTGGCGCATGAAGGTCTCCAGCAGGGCGAACTCCCTGGCGGTCAGTTCGATCCGACGGTCCTCCACGGTCACGGTGCGACGGTGCAGGTCCAGCGTGACCCCGCTCAGCTGCAGTGCCGCCGAGGCGCTCTGATCACGGGCACGCAGCCGAGCGTGCACCCGGGCGAGCAGCTCGGCGAAGCTGAAGGGCTTGGTCAGGTAGTCGTCCGCGCCGGCGTTGAGGTTGCGGACGCGGTCGTCGATCGCGTCCTTGGCGGTGAGAACGATCACCGGTACGTCGGCCCGCCGTTCGCGCAGCCTTGCCAGGACCTGTTCACCGGACAGCTCCGGCAGCTTGAGATCGAGGATGACGAGGTCGACCTGCTCGTTGCAGGCGAGCGCGAACCCGGTCGATCCGTCGTTCGCGGTGGGGACCGTGAAGCCTTCGGCCCGAAGTCCCCGCTCCACGAAGGCGGCGATCCGGGTTTCGTCCTCGACGATCAGTACGTTCATGGCGGTCAGTGTGCCCCAGACGACGGGTCGGGGGGCCGTTGCCTGAGGGAACCCTCAGCTTGTCCTCAGTCTCGGCTCACCTCGACGTCTCACTCTGCGGCCGCCCGAGGAGGCATCGTGGCCGACCCGACCTCTCCACCCGCTGCGCACGTCACGAGCGAGCCTGCAGTGCTGACGCCGGCACAGGAACGCTCGCTGCTGTCGACGGCGACCCGGGCGGCAGGTGGCCGCTTGATCTCCACAGAGATCCGCAACGTCCACCACCGCCCCGCGCGCAGCCGCTCGGTGATGCACGAGGCCGTCCTCGCCGTCGATGACCAGCGCCTGGAGGTCCTCCTGGTCACCCACGTCGACGTGCGCGGCTACCCCGAGGGTGCCTTCGTCCTGTCAGCCGGGGACCTCGAGGTCGGCGTGTGGCGCTTCCCCTTCGATCCCTACCTGCCGGGCCTCCCCTCGGCGATCTCGCCGGAGCGTGTGCGTGAGCTGCTGGACCAGCTCGGAGCGGCACCCGGTGTCGTGACCCTGCGGACACGGGCCTACCGCCCCACACGTCGAGCCGTGATCGAGGTCCGGGTCCAGGGGCCGGTGAGCGGCCGGGTGCTGTACCTCAAGGTGCTCCCGGCGCCGCGTGCCCGCTCCGTGGCGCGGCGGCATCGCCAGCTCACCGCAGCGGGGCTGCCCGTGCCGGGGCTGGTCGGGCTGGCGGAGCAGCAGGGGATCATCGCTATCGAGGCCCTGGCCGGTCCGACCATCGCGGAGGCACTGCGTGCCGGAGCCCCGCTGCCGGCGCCGGACGCGTTGCTCGCACTGTCCCAGCGGTTCGCGTCGAGCGGGGTGCAGGGCTCGCGGGATCCGAGGGCCTTCGCCGATCCCGTCCGCCACGTGGCGCTGCTGTCCGATCTCCTGCCCGCACGCGCGGAGGAGATCGCCGAGGTGGCGGCCGCGGCGGCGGACCTCGAGGCGCCGCTCGTGGGTGTCCACGGCGACCTGCACCCCGGCCAGCTCCTGCTCGGCACCGACGGTCGGATCACCGGCGTCCTCGACGTCGACGGTGCGGGTCAAGGCTACCTCGCCCACGACGCGGGCAACCTGATCGCGCACCTTGAGGCCACCGGCGTCCTCGATCCCCGGATCACCGGGATGGCCCATCGGTACGCCCGGGAGGTCCAGGACGCCTACGCCGAGGTGGTCGGGATCGACCCCCTCGCGCGGGCCATCGCGGCCTCGTGGATCGGCCTGGCGACCAGCGCCCACCGGGCGCAGGAGCCGACCTGGCGGCAGCAGCTCGAGCGACGGCTCGACCGTGCGGCCTCGGCGTTGGGTCGACGCTGACCGCGGGTCGCCAGGGGCTGCACGTACGCGGCGGTGGGCTGGTCGGGCTGGGCGTCAGCTGCTGACGGAACTGACGGAGTCGACCGAGGACGGGCTGGAGGGTGAGGACGGGCTGTCGGGGGACGGCGGGCTGTCTGGGGAGGACGGGCTGGAGGGCGAGGGCGGGCTGTCGGGGGACGGCGGGCTGTCGGGGGACGGCGGGCTGTCGGGGGACGGCGGGCTGTCGGGCGAGGAGGGACTGTCCGCCGACGGGACCCGCGGGGTCGTCGCCACGGGCCGCTCCGTCCCGGTGGACCGGCTCGCCTCGGCGGGCGAGTCCACGCTCGCCGGGGACGGCGGGCTGGTCGGTGATGGTTGGCTGGCGCTCACGGTCGTCGCCGAGACCTCGCTGTCCGTGCTGTCCAGGCCCTCGTTCTCGTCGTCGACGACCGCGAGGCCGTCGACGCTCGCGTCGGTGCCGAGCTCGATCGCCGATGGCTGCTCGGTGCTAGCGGAGACCGCGTTGGCGATGCCGAAGGCACCGGCGGCCAGGGCGGCGGTGGTCGCGGCGGCGGTGACGGTGCGCCAGCGGGTGAGGTGCTGCATCGGGAGCTCCTTGTCGTGGGGCGGGGACGGGCTGTCCTGCGGCGTCGCTACGAACGATGCCCTGCCAACCTGAGACCCGGGTGGCACCACGCTGAGAGAGCTCTCAGCCCTCGACCAGGCCCGGACGGGGGTCGCGGGGGGTGGCGCCCCCGGTCGCCAAGCGCTGGCCGCCCCACCTCCCCGTCGGCCAGCCCGGCCAGGTCGTCGCTTGGACCGCCCCGTAGCGGGGGGTGCCCCGCGCGGGCACCGAGGAGGCCTCCCTGAGGGTCGCCGTCGGCTGCGCTGGCGTCCTGCGGTCAGGCCGCACCCGGCTGGGCGCTGCTGACGCCTTCGGTGGCCCGGCCCAGCAGACCGTCCAGCAGGCCGCCGAACAGGCCACCGAACCCCTCGCCGGCGCCGCCACCCGAGCGCTCGTCCAACAGATCGCCGAAGAGATCGTCCAGCAGTCCCTCGAACAGCTCCTGCGGATCGAAGCCGTCCGGTCCCCGGAACCGGTCCAGGGGTGAGCGCTGCGCCGCCTCCAGCTCGCGCTCCAGCTCAGCCACCTCGTCGCGCAGCTGCTCGACCTCCTGGGACAGCTCGCGGGCCTCGGCCCGTGCCCCAGCGGCGGCCCGCGCCTGCGCGACAGCCACCGTGGTGGCCGCGAGCAGGGCGAGGACGAGGACGACGATGATGCTCGCGGTCACCTGCGGCCGGAGCCACCATCCGTCGCCCCGCGGCGGCTCGGGGGGAAGGATCGGGGCCGTCGGCTGATCGGGGCCGAGGGGCTGGGAACCCATCGCTCAGGCCCGCGGATCGAGGACGAGCTTGCCGACGGTGCGACGCTCCCGGAGATCCTGGTGGGCCCGTGCTGCCTCGGACAGCGGGTAGGTGCCGCCGACCACCGGGGTGAGGTCCCCCGCAACGGTCAGCTCCAGCAGCTCCTGCATCGGGGCGGCGAGGTGGCGTGCGGGGTCCCGCATCGCGTGGGCCAGCCAGAACCCGACCACCCCCTGTGAGCGAACGATCAGCCGCCGCGGGTCGACCAGACTGGGGGCTTCGCGTGAGGCCATGCCGTAGACCACGCACCGCCCGAAGGGTGCGAGGGCGGCGATGGACTGGTCGGTGGTCGTTCCACCGACCATCTCCAGCACGATGTCGATCTTGCCGCCGTTGGCCTCCTCGACCGCGGTCTTGAGGTCGTCGGTGCGTGAGTCGATGGCGACGTCCGCGCCGAGCTCCAGCGCCAGGTCCCGCTTGTCGGGCGACGAGGCCGCAGCGATGATCCGACCGGCCCCGAGGCGGCGGGCCAGCTGGATCGCCAGGCTGCCCCCGCCTCCGGCCGCGGCCAGCACCAGCACCGACTCCCCGGGGGTCATGCGGGCGCTGGTGCGCAGCAGGTGCCAGGCCGTGGTGCCCTGGAGGATCAGGGCCAGAGCGGCCCCGTCGCTGACCTCGTCCGGCACCTCGAAGGCCAGGGGCGGCGCGACCGCCGCCCGCTCGGCGTACCCGCCGCCGCCCAGCAACGCCACCACCCGGCGACCGTCGGGCAGCCGGCCGACGGCTTCCGCGCCCGGGATCATCGGCAGCGAGGACGGAGCCAGGTAGGTGTCCTCGGCCTGGTGGGTGTCGGCGTAGTTGATGCCCGCGGCATCGATCTCCATCACCTGCTGACCGTCGCTCGGGGTCGGCTCGGCCTCGTCGTCGACGAGGGTGAGCACCTCGGGGCCGCCGAACTCGGTGATCCGGATCGCGCGCATCGCGTCCTCCTGGGTCTCGGCCCGGCGTGGTCCGGGCGGGGTGGGCACGGTACGCAACCCGTCGCCCCACGGCGTTCCCGCCGGGTGAGACGCTGTGCGACAGGCAGCGTGCTATGAGCGTTGGTCGCATATCCATGTAGGGGTCCGGACGCCCCCCCGGTCAGGGCCGCTTCGTAGCCTGAGCGCGAGGCGGCTGACGGGGAGGAGGCGCTCCGGGATGTCGGTGCAGCCGATGGGGCGAGGTGCGAGGGGCGCGAGATGAACCCACCGATGACCGGGTCCGAGGGGGCACGACGTCGGCTTCCAGCCGCCGAGGTCGGCGAGGTCTGGTCGCGACCGCTCGGCGATCTCGACCTGGTCGCCCTGCAGGTCGACGGCGCCGAGCTGGTCCCCGAGTTCCGCCCGACCACCACCAGCTACCTCGCCACGCCGACCGCTGGAGCGGTGGTCGCGGGTGGGGACGAGGAGGGTGCCACCCTCCGTCTGCGTATCCTCGCGACCCCTGCGCGTCGGGGCACACCGGTGCGTACGGCGAGCTCGACCGGGCAGGTCGAGATCGACCTCGAGGGCTCGGATGCCGCTGTCGGGTTCGTCGGTGCCGCCGGCCGGACCCATCTGCTGCTGATCACCGTGGGCTGGCCCGACGGGTCCTCGCGTACCACCACCATCTCCGTGGCGGCGGCCCCTGCGGCTGGGGGGTCCTAGTTCAGGTCGACCAGCTCGGCGCCGACGGCGGCCAACAGGGCGTCGGCGTCCAGCCGGAGCGAGACCCCGTGGGCCCCGGCGCCCACCGTCACCGGTCCCGCCCCCGCGATGCTGGCCTCGGCGAGCACCGGGAGACCGCCACGGGCGCCGAAGGGCGTGATCGTGCCACGCTCGTACCCGGTGACCGCCTGGGCCTCGGCGGCGTCGGGTAGCGAGAGGCGGGAGACACCGAGGTGGGCGCGGAGCTTCGGCCAGGCCAGCTGCGCCGGTCCCGGCAGCAGGACGAGGATGTGGTCGTCGGCGGCGCGCCGGACCACCAGGGTCTTGAGCAGCTGCCGAGGGGCGACGCCGTAGCGCTCGGCGGCCTCCTCCAGGCTGCTCGGCCGTTCGATCCGGTGCACCTCGAACGCCAGACCGACAGCCTCGGCAGCCCGGATAGCTCGGGTGTCGGGGCGGTCGTCGCCGATGAGCACGGTCATGGCAGCAACAGCAGCTTGCCCGTGGTCGTACCGGACTCCAGGTCGGCATGGGCCCGCGCCGCCTCCGCCAGCGGGTAGCGGTCGTGGATCCGCAGGTCCAGCGCGTCGGCCCTGACCAGTTCGAACAGGCTGCTGGCCCGCCACTCGAGCTCCTCGCTGGTCGCGACGTAGTGGAACAGCGACGGACGGGTCGCGAACAGCGAGCCGTGCCGGTTCAGCACCTGGAGGTCCACCGGTGGGACCGGCCCGGAGGAGGCGCCATACAGCACCAGTAGCCCTCGAGGTTTGAGGCTCCGGAGCGAGCTCTCGAAGGTCGCCTGGCCGACCGAGTCGTAGACGACGTCGACACCCTCCCCTCCCGTGAGCTCCCGGACCGTCTGGGGCACGTCCACGTCGCGGTAGAGCAGGACCTCGTCGGCGCCCAGCCCACGGACCTCGGCGGCCTTCTCGGGCGTGGAGGGGGCGGCGATCACCCGGGCACCCCGACGGACCGCCAGCTGCACGAGCAGCCGACCGACGCCGCCCGCGGCGGCGAAGGCGAGCACGGTCTCGCCAGCCCGCAGGCTCCTGGTCGAGTGGGTCAGGTAGTGGGCCGTCATGCCCTGCAACATCAACGCGGCGGCCTGCTCCGGCTCGACGCCGGCCGGCACCCGCACGCTCCGGCTGGCTGGCACGCACACCAACTCGGCGTAGGACCCGCGGGTATCAGCCCAGGCCACGAGGTCGCCGACCTGCCGGTTGGTGACGGCCGCCCCCACCGCGACCACCTCACCGGCACCCTCCAGCCCGAGTCCACCCGGCAGATCGATGTCGTACAGACCGGAGCGCTGGTAGGTGTCGATGAAGTTGACCCCCGCAGCTGCGACGCGCACGAGCACCTGGTCGGGCCCTGGCTGCGGATCGGCGATCTGGGCGATCTGCAGCGCCTCGGGGCCGCCGTGGGTCTCCAACTGGATCGCGTCCATGTGCAGCTCCTCGTCCCGGGGGGAGGCGGCGGCGGGATGAGCACGGTAGTGCTTCGGCTGCACGACGACCCCGGCGGATGGTCGTGGTCGCCGCGACCTCGTGATGGCCTCGCGGCCGGGCTGCCGGTTGGTCGGCGGTGGCCGGGGTGCCGTAGCCTCACGCCGGGCTCGGCCGCGTCCGTCGGCCGTCACGAGGAGTCGGCTGGTGTCGCTTGAGTTCGCGGGTGTCGAGGACGTCCGCACCCGTCTGGAAGCCGCCGGCTACCTCGTCGACACCTCGATCGAGACGGTCGTCTACCTCGCAGAGCGGCTCGGCAAGCCCATCCTGGTAGAGGGTCCGGCCGGGGTGGGCAAGACCGAGCTGGCCAAGGCGGTGGCCACCGCCCGTGACGCCGAGCTGGTGCGGCTGCAGTGCTACGAGGGGTTGGACGAGGCCAAGGCGCTCTACGAGTGGAACTACCGCAAGCAGCTGCTGCGGATCACCCACGCCCGCGGTGGGGACGCCGCCGGCGGCGAGGCCTGGGACGAGGTCGAGGACGACCTCTTCAGCGAGCACTACCTGCTGGAGCGGCCGCTGCTGCCCGCGCTCCGCAACCAGCGACGGACCGTGCTGTTGATCGACGAGGTCGACAAGGTGGACCTGGAGTTCGAGGCGCTCCTGCTCGAGATCCTCTCCGACTTCCAGGTCACGATCCCCGAGCTCGGGACCGTGCGCGGGACGCGCCATCCCTTCGTGGTGCTGACCTCCAACGGGACCCGGGAGCTGTCCGAGGCGCTGAAGCGCCGCTGCCTGTACCTGCACATCGACTACCCGAGCGTCGAGCGTGAGCGCGCCATCGTGCTGTCGCGCGTGCCCGACGCGCCCGAGGCGATGGCCGACCAGCTCGTTCGCATCGTGCGATCCCTGCGGCAGCTCGAGCTGAAGAAGCCACCGTCGGTGTCGGAGACGCTGGACTGGGCGCGGACGCTGCTCGAACTGGGCTTCGGCGCGGTGGATGAGCAGGTGCTCAAGGGCACGGTCAACGTGGTGCTCAAGCATCAGCAGGACGTCGAGCGCGCGCTGGCCCACCTGACGATCCCTCCGCGCCCGGAGATGAACTGAGCCCGTGAGCGACACCGGAACGTCCCAAGGCGATCTCGACCGCGTGCACGGCGACGACGAGTTGATGGCGGCGGATCGTCGCACGCTGGTGATCGCGGTGCTGGCCATGGTGGGCCTGGTCCTGATCGGGGTCGTCAGCGGGTCGTTGTTCGCCAGGTCGGCCTGCGCGGACATCAGCCCCCAGGCTACGCCGGCCCCCGAGGCGGACGGCGACCCGGAGCTGCTCGTCGACGCTCTCGGTGCCCTTCCGGCGGAGCAGCTCGCGACGATCCGGAGCTCGCTCGACGACCTCAACGTGGCGCTCGGGCCGATCACCGGCGTCGCAGCGGCCGCCGGGGCGACGGGGCTCGCCGCGACAGGGCAGGGGGTGGCCGCCCTCGGGGACGATGTCGTCGCCCTGGCCGGGCAGGGCGACAGGGTCGAAGCCGCGGTGTCGCTCGGCGCCGGGACCGCGGTCGGTGACGGGGATCACCTCTACAGCCTCGCGCTGACCAACCCGCTCACCGGCCAGGTGGATGCCCTCCAGCCTCTCGACGAGGACCTCACCGGCCTGACCTGCCAGGACACCGCCCTGGTCGGCAGCCCACTGGCATTCCACCTCGCCGCTGGCGACGGCCAGCTGCTGGTGCTCCGGATCGATGAGGACGGAGACGACCCGGAGCTCGAGATGCGCGATCCGGTGGCCGGACAGGTCTGGTCGGCTGCCCTGGTGCTCCCGACGGCGCCGGCCGGGCTGGCCGGGGCCCGGCTGACCGCTGGTCTCGGTCCGCAGGTGGTCGTGGCCGGTACCCGCACCACCCCGGGTGAGGGCGCGCCGGTGCTGACAGCGGTCGATCGTCGCGACGGCGCCCCACGCTGGACCCTGGACCGTGCCGAACTGGCGACGGCCGGGATCGCGCTCCCCGAGGACGGCCCGACCCGCGCCGAGATCGCCGCGGTCGGAGATGGCCTCGCGTTGGTCGTCCTGCGGGCCGTGGATGGTGCCGGGAGGGCCGACGAGGAGGCGGAGCAGGATGCCCGGTCCGTCGGGCCCCAGCGGCTGCTCGCCGTGGCGACCGATGACGGTTCGGTCCGGTGGGATGTCGAGCTGGAACCAACCGAACGCGTCGTCGCGGCCTCCACCCGTGACGACGCGGGACAGGTCGTGCTGTTGGACCCGGACCTCGGACGAACGCGGGTCCTGGAGCCCCGGGACGACGCGATCCGGGAGCTGGAAGGGCTGGTGCGGCCCGATGAGGTGACGGCGGCGCTGGACGCCGTCCGCGTCGGGGGCGTGGCGGCCGGGCTGACCCGGGGAGCCGGGATCGCACCGCTGGAGGACGGCGGCGCCGTGCTGGCGACGGGCGCGAGCCTCGTGCTCCTCCCCGCCCCGGGGGGGACCGATCCTGGCGCCGTGCCGACCAACCTGCCGCTGCCGGTGATCGACGTCGTGCGCCACCCGGGCGGCGTCAGCCTGCTCCTGGTCGGGGAGGGGGAGCGCCGAGCAGTGGTCACCTTCGCTGGAGCCCGCCCGGTCAGCTGAGGCCATGCGGCACCACCGCTGGCTACCGTGGCGGTCGCCGATCCGGTCGGGAGCCGGTCCCGCGACGGGGAGGAGTGCTCGGTGCCGAAAGATCATGATCGCCTCCACACGCTGCTGGCAGAGGAACCGCCGCCGCTGTCAGGGGTCCTCGCGCGTGTGCTCGACCTGGTCGCCGCCCTGCGTCGCGCCGGTCTGCCCGCGGCCCAGGCCGGCGCGATCGACGCGGTTCGGGCGCTTCGGCACGTGGAGCTGCTCGACCGCGAGCAGCTGCGGGAGGCGCTGGCGTCGGTGACCGTGACGGCCAGGACGCAGCGGGACGCTTTCGATGAGTTGTTCGACCTCTACTTCCCCGCCCGGATCGTCACCCCGAGCTCCGCCGCGGACCTCGACGACACCGAGGAGACCCAGGAACCAGACGCGGACGACCTGGATCCGGACGCGCAGCTGCGGTCGCTGGTCGAGGTGCTCGGCAGCGGTGACGACCAAGCGATCCGGCGGGCGGCCCGGGAGGCCGTGGAACGGTTCGGACGCGTGGAAGGTCGCGACGGTCGCGTCGCCTACTTCCAGTACAAGGTCTACCGCGCGATCGATCCGCAACGGCTGCTGGCCGAACTGCTGCGTCGGGAGCAGGACGACAGCGACAGTGACCTGTCACCGCTCGAGGAGCGGCTGCTGCGGGACGAGTTCGAGCGCCGCATCCGCGCATTCCGGCAGGAGGTCGATGCGCAGATCCGTCGCCACGCCGCGGCTGACCGAGGCCTCGAGCAGGTGGCTGACCGCCTCGTCCGGCCGCCGATCGAGGAGCGGGACCTGTTCCACCTCAGCCGTGAGGAGCAGCAGGAGCTCCGTGCCCAGATCCGTCCGTTGGCGCGCAAGCTCGCGACACGGGTCGCCGCCAAACGCAAGATCGGTCGTGATGGTCGACTGGACATCCGGCGCACGGTCCGCCGGTCGTTGATCACCGGTGGTGTCCCTTTCGAGCCCACCTTCCGGCCCCGTCGTCCCCACAAGCCCGAGCTGTTCCTGCTGTGCGACGTCTCGGGCTCGGTCGCGTCCTTCTCCCGGTTCACGCTGCAGCTGGTGCACGCCCTTCAGGAGCAGTTCTCCACCGTCCGTTCCTTCGCGTTCATCGATGCGCTCGACGAGGTCACGCCCTGGTTCGCCAGCGGCGAGGTGGATGAGGCCATGCGACGGATGCTGGTCGAAGCCGAGCTCGTGTGGCTCGACGGCCACTCCGATTACGGTCGGGCGCTGGAGGGCTTCCACCGGGACTACGCCGAGGACCTGGGTCCGCGCACGACGGTCCTGATCCTCGGGGACGCGCGCAACAACCACCGCCAGTCGGCGGGATGGGTGCTGTCGGATGTCCAGCGTCGGGCGCGGCACGTGTACTGGCTGAACCCCGAGCCACGTCGGTTCTGGGACAGCGGTGACTCGATCGCATCGAACTATGCCCGCTACGTCGACGAGATGGTCGAGGTCCGCAACCTGCAGCAACTGGCGGGGTTCGTCGAGCGGATCGCCTGACCTGGACGTCCCCGTCGAGGGACGGGTGGAGGCGGCACGCCGCCGACGCTCATCCCGCCGGCTCCTCGGCGACCCCCGGTGGGGTCCCCGCCTGCGGGCGCCAGGTGGCCGGGATCGTCCGCGTCGTCAGGCCGCTGCGCCGATGGGTCCAGCTCCGACGGCCATCGGTGGACTGCCGCGCGGTCCAACCCGAGCGCTCCTTGTGCCGGTTGTGCTCGGGGCACAGTGGGGCGAGCTCGCCGACGTCGGTGCTGCCGGGGAGGTCCTCGGGTCGGGCTGGCTGCCAGGGTCGCGCGTGATCGAGCTGGCTCGCGCGTGCGGGGGCGTTGCAACCAGGAGCGGCGCAGGTGTCATGGAGCGCCAGGACGGCGTCCCGGAGCCAGCCGGGGGCGATCCGCACGCGCCGACCGACACCCACGATGCTGCCGGTGTCGTCCAGGATCACGGTCCGGAGGTCGGCGCCGCGCTCCTCCACGAGCCGCCGCACCGTCGGTGCGCTCGCTCGCACGTGGCCGCCGAGGACGTTGGTCAGCAGCGCACCGGGGGTCTGCTCCCGGTCGAGCAGGGTGTCGAGGTCCGCGCGTAGCAGCAGCTGAGGTCGGCTCGACGTCGGGCGTCGGCGTGGCACATCGTCACCATCGTCACCATCGTCACCTTCCGCCAGGCCGTTGGGGTCGCGGCCAGCGTCGGTGCCGCCTGCCAGGCCCTGGTCGAGGAGTTCGACGAGGCGGGCCGCCCTCTGCGTGCCGTCTGGATCGGTACCGGGCGCCCGACCGGTCTCCCGGTGGTCGCTGTCACGGCTGTCCGATCCGGGGCCGAGATCCGTAACGGATGGCTCGTTCAGCGCCGCGTCGAGCACGGCCCATGAGGTCGCGGAGAACTCGCCCCACAGCCGGCCTCCGGTCCCGTCGAGCCGGGGCTGCATGCCGAGGAACTCGCGTTGCTGCTCCCGGCGCTCCTCCTGCTCGACCTGCCGTGGCTGCAAGGCTGCCAGTGACCAGGCGATGACCCGGGTGACGGCATCCGGCTCGGAGCCGGCGGCGCCGTCGAGCGCGGCCGCGACCGCCTCATCCACCCGGTCGTCCAGCGAGCACGGCAGGGGTCGGGCCTTGAGCGCGACCGCGCGGACCTGAGCCCACGACAGGCGTCCTTCCTGGAACGCGGCCCGCAGCGTCGGCAGGCGGCGCATCATCTCCGCCGCCGAGAGCAGCATGCGAGCGTCGGCCCGTGTCCGTCGGGCGATCGTGGCCAGCCAGGTGTCGAGGCTGATGCCGGTGATGCCGACGACGTCGGCGTGGTCCTGCAGGAGCAGGATGCCCTCCAGGGCACGGGCGATGAGCCGGTCAGCCTCCCGGAGCTGCTCGAGCACGGTCGCCAGCCCCGGGATCTCGGCCAGGACCGGGAGCCCGAAGGGTGGGGTGCCCTCCCCGGGCCGTGGCTCGTCCAGATCGTGCAGGTAGCGCCACGCCGCGTCGTCGACCGGATGCGGAGGCGGTTCCGGCCGGGCCTCGCTCGCGGAGACAGGAGTGGATGGTGCTGCGACGGCGTCGGCAGGCGCGGTGCGGGACCGATCAGCGTCGGCTTCAGCGGGCTGCGGACCGGTGTCGTACCCGCCGAGGTGTTCGCGCGCCAGACGTGGGCTGCGGTCCTCGCGATCCCGCTCCCGCGTTCGGCGGCCCAACGGCCGCGGACCCGCGCCGCGGGACCGCCGCGTCGTGAGCGGAGGTGGGGGAGAGGGGGTGGGTCGAGGAGACATGAGGCGAACATACGTTCGATACGAGGAGAGTGCAAGTGTCGGGGCGGATGGCCTGTGGACGATGCGCCAGGCAGGACGGGGCTGCCGCTGAGCGCACGCTCGCTACCGTCGGTGTCTCCACGTCCCGGGTGGTGACCGTGACCGATCGAGAGCCACCGTTCGCCCACCAGGCCGGGTCCGATGGGCCCGGCCTCGAGGGGCGGACCTGGCCCGACCGGGATGGGCAGCGTTCGCCCGACCGCGCGGCAGCGGAGCCCGAGGACCCAGCGCCGGGATCGGATGACCCCGACACAGCGGGTCGCGACCAGCCGGCGCCGGGGCCGTATGACCCCGACGACCTCGATGGCTTCCAGACGACGATGGCGCGGGTCTTCGGCCGCATCCGGGTCGCACTGGGGGTGCTGGTCGCTCTCGCGATGCTCGTACCCGCCGGCGGATGGGTGCTCGACCGGCTCGCGGTCCTCAGTGCCGGTGGTGCGGTCGAGGAGGCGCTGGGCGATGACGCGGCGATCACGGAGTCGCTGCTGCTGGTCCGCAGCGTCGACTGCGCGGGGCGATCGCGCAGCGGCAGCGCGTTCAGCCTCGAGCTCGACGGAACGCCCACCGTGGTCACCAACCGCCACGTCGTGGAGTCGGCACGTTCCACCGTCGTGCAGCCACTGGATGCCGGACCGGGGGTCCAGGTCCGCACCGTGCTGCTCGCGGAGACCGCGGACGTCGCCGTTCTCGTGCTGGACGAGGATGCGGTGCCCCCTGCTCTCGTGGTCGGCCCGAGCGCCACCCTCGGCCAGTCGATCGTGACGGTCGGCTTCCCCGGTGCTCGACCCGCCCTGCGCGAAGGTCGGGTGGACCGCGTGGAGCCCGACCGTCTGCTGCTCGCGCTGGAGGTCGGCGCGGGCGCATCGGGTTCGCCGGTGCTCGACGTCGAGGGGCGGGTCGTGGGGCAGGTCTTCGCCCGCACCGCCGATCAACGCGGGGTCGCGACTCCGGTGGGGTTGGTGCGCTCGGCCGTCGCCGACGCGCGGGTGGACCCAGGCTGCGGGTGAGCCTGCGATCGCGCGAGCGGCGGGGGTGCTGCGCAACCTCGGTGACCCCGAGGATGTGCCGGGGCGACGGAGGTTGACGTACCGTTCCCGATCAGGCGACGGGTGGGAGTCCGTCAACCCAGCGATCAGCCGACCGAGTTCGAGGAGACGGCCATGTCCGAGGCGTACGTCTACGACGCGATCCGCACCCCACGAGGTCGTGGGAAGGCTTCCGGGTCGCTCCACGAGGTGAAGCCGGTCACCCTCGTCAGCGGGCTGCTGCATGAGCTCCAGGCCCGCAACCCCGACCTCGATGCGGCCTCGATCGACGACCTCGTGCTGGGCATCGTCGGGCCGGTCGGTGACCAGGGCGGGGTCCTGCCGCGCACCGCGGCTCTGGCCGCTGGTCTCCCCGAGCCGGTGGCTGGTGTCCAGCTCAACCGGTACTGCGGCTCGGGTCTCGAGGCGGTCAACCAGGCCTCGGCCCGGCTGCGCTCCGGCTGGGAGGATCTGATCGTCGCCGGCGGGGGCGAGTCGATGTCGCGGGTGCCGATGGGGACCGGTGGTGACCCGTGGGCGATGGATCCCGAGACCAACCTCGACACCCGGTTCGTGCCCCAGGGCATCGGCGCCGACCTGATCGCGACGACGGAGGGCTTCTCCCGGACGGACGTCGACGCCTTCGCGCTCGAGTCCCAGGTCCGGGCCGCGAAGGCCTGGGCCAACGGGTACTTCGACCGCTCGGTCGTCCCCGTGCGTGACCGCAACGGTGTCATGATCCTCGACCGCGATGAGCACGTGCGGCCCGAGGCGACCCTCGACAGCCTCGCCGCACTGCCTTCCGCCTTCGCGGGGATCGGCGACATGGGTGGGTTCGATGCCGTCGCGCTGCAGCGGTACGTCGACGTGGAGCGGATCGACCACGTCCACACCGCCGGCAACTCCTCCGGCATCGTGGACGGTGCTGCCCTGGTGCTGCTCGGCTCGGAGGAGGCGGGTGCCCGTCATGGTCTGACCGCCCGGGCCCGCATCCGGGCTGCCGCCGTCATCGGCTCCGAGCCCACGATCATGCTCACCGGCCCAGCGCCGGCCTGCCGCAAGGCGCTCGACAAGGCCGGGATGACCCCGGCGGACATCGACCTCGTCGAGATCAACGAGGCCTTCGCGTCGGTGGCGCTCAAGCTCATGCGCGACCTCGACGTCGACCACGACCGCACCAACGTCAACGGGGGGGCCATCGCGATGGGCCACCCGCTCGGGGCCACGGGTGCCATGCTGCTCGGCACGGTCGTCGACGAGCTGGAGCGCCGCGACCTGACCACCGGCCTCGTGACGCTGTGCATCGGTGGCGGGATGGGCATCGCCACCGTCGTCGAGCGGGTCTGATCCGCGACGACGTCCGCCAGAGCCGGCCGCCTCGCCCGACCCGTCCGCCTCGCCCGCCCGCATCGTCCCGCCGCTGGCCACCGATCACCCACGTCACCACCCCGCGCATCCCGATGGAGCTGCCGTGACCACCGACCTCGAGACCATCCGCTACGACCGCGACGCCGACGGCATCGTCACCCTCACGATGGACGACCCCACGCAGCGGGCGAACACGATGCGGGCCCGGTTCGGCGAGGACCTCGGCGAAGTGGTCCGCCGACTCCGGACCGAGGAGGACCTCGCGGGGGTGATCCTGGCCTCCGGCAAGCCGACGTTCTTCGCCGGCGGGGACCTCAAGGAGCTGATCGCGGCCACTCCGGACGACGCCGGGACGGTCTTCGCCGACACCGAGCAGCTCAAAGCGCACCTGCGCACCCTGGAGACCCTGGGTGTGCCCGTGGTCGCTGCGTTGAACGGCACCGCGCTCGGAGGCGGTCTCGAGCTGGCGCTGGCCTGCCACCACCGCGTGGCGATCGATGACCCGCGGGCGGTGTTCGGGCTGCCCGAGGTCACGCTCGGCCTGCTCCCGGGTGGGGGCGGGGTGGTGCGCACGGTGCGGATGATGGGCATCATCCCCGCGCTGATGAACGTGCTGCTGCAGGGGCAGCGGCACAAGGTGGCCAAGGCGCACGAACTGGGCCTGATCGACGAGGTCGTGGCCGACGCCGACGAGATGCTGGCCAGCGCCCGGGCCTGGATCGCCGCCAACCCCGAGGCGCGGCAGCCCTGGGACACCGATGGCTACCGCATGCCCGGTGGCGATCCCTCTCGGCCGTCCTTCGCCGCCAACGCGCCGGCCATCCCGGCGAACCTGCGCAAGCAGACCAAGGGGGCGGACTACCCCGCGCCGCGCAACATCCTCTGCGCCGCCTACGAGGGTGCCCAGGTCCCCTTCGAGACCGCCACCCGCATCGAGTCGCGCTACTTCGCCGACCTGGTGTGCAACTCGCCGCAGTCGAAGAACATGACCCAGGCCTTCTTCTTCGCCCTCCAGGCGATCGAGAAGGGCTCGTCCCGGCCCGACGGCTACGAGCGGTGGGCAGCCACCAAGGTCGCCGTGCTCGGTGCCGGGATGATGGGTGCGGGCATCGCCTACCAGTGCGCCCGTTCGGGCATCGAGGTGGTGCTCAAGGACGTCGCGGTCGAGGCCGCCGCCAAGGGCAAGGGCTACTCGGAGAAGCTGGTCGCCAAGGGGATCGAGCGGGGCAAGGTGACCGCGGAGCAGGGCCAGGCGCTGCTCGACCGGATCACGCCCACCGACCGTTACGAGGACCTCGCCGGCTGCGACCTGGTGATCGAGGCGGTGTTCGAGTCCACCGAGCTCAAGCACCGTGTGTTCGGGGACACCGAGCCGGTCGTGGCACGGGACGCCCTGCTGTGCTCCAACACCTCGACCCTGCCGATCACGGAGCTGGCGACCGGCGTCGAACGGGCCGAGGACTTCATCGGCCTGCACTTCTTCTCGCCCGTGGACAAGATGCCACTGGTCGAGATCATCCGGGGTGAGCGCACCTCGGATGCGGCCGTCGCCAAGGCGATCGACCTCGTGCAGCAGATCAAGAAGACCCCGATCGTGGTCAATGACGCGCGCGGGTTCTTCACCTCCCGGGTCATCGGGACCTTCCTCAACGAGGCCGTCGCGATGCTCGGCGAGGGCATCCACCCCGTCCGGATCGAGCGCGCCGGCGAGCAGGCCGGCTACCCGGCCCCGCCCCTGCAGCTGATGGACGAGCTGACCCTCACCCTGCCGCGCAAGATCGAGGCCGAGTACCGCGCCGCGGCCGAGCGGAACGGCACCCCCTACGAGCGCCACCCCGCCTACGAGCTGCTCGACACGCTGGTGGAGGCCCACGGGCGGGAGGGCCGTTCCTCGGGCGCCGGCTTCTACGACTACGGAGAGGACGGCAAGCGGACCGGGCTGTGGCCGGGGCTGCTCGACCACATCACCAGCGGTGACAACGACGTGCCGCTCACCGACCTCATCGAACGGATGCTGTTCGCCGAGGCGCTCGAGACGGTCAAGTGCTTCGACGAGGGCGTGATCGAGACCTTCGAGGATGCCAACATCGGCTCGATCTTCGGGATCGGGTTCCCGGCGTGGACCGGCGGGGTCGCCCAGTACATCGACCAGTATCCGGGCGGGACGACGGGCTTCGTGGGGCGGTGCAAGTCGCTGGCGGAGGTCTACGGGGAGCGGTTCACCCCGCCCCTCAGCCTGCTGGCCAAGGCGGAGACCGGGGAGCCGCTCCGGACGCGTCGCTGACCCGCTCAGGACCGCCGGCCGTCGCACTGGCGGGTCCGGTGGTCGTCGGTCTCCGGTGCCAGCTGGGCGGCCGCCGAGCGCTGCTGCTCGATCAGACCACCCCGGCGTAGCCGAGCAGGTCGGGCAGCACGCCGCCGAACAGGTACCCCGCGATGCCGGCCACCGCCGCCAGGGCGAGGATCTCCAGGCCGGACCACAACCAGAACCGCGCGGGCCACCGCGACTTCACGACCCCGATCGCGAACAGCACCAGCCCGGTGAACAGGGTCGCCAGGGCCAGTGCCTGCAGCCCCTCGGTGAACAGGAAGGGCAGGATCGGCACCGCCGCACCGCCCGCGAAGGACGCACCCATCACGACTGCGCCCTGGAGAGGGCTGCCGGCGGCGTCGGCCTGGTCGTCGCTGCTGAGCCCGAGCTCCTTGGCGACCATCGTCGCCAGGAGCGACTCGGGGTAGCGGGCGATCACCGCGGCGGTCTCCCATGCCACCTCGCTGTCCATCCCTTCCTGCATGAACAGGTAGGCGACCTCGGCCTCGGACTCGAACGGCCGCTGCTGGACCTCCTCCCACTCCCGTTCCAGGTGGCCCCCCTCGATCTCGGCCTGGCTCTTGGAACCCATGTACTCGCCGATGGCCATGGAGAAGATCCCGGCCATCGCCGACGCGAAGCCGGCCACCAGGACGGCGAGGTTGTCCGTGCTGGCCCCGGCGACGGTGGCGACCACGGCGAGGGGGGACACCAGCCCGTCCTGGGCACCGAAGACCAGTTCACGCACCTCGCCCAGCACGGACACCTTGCGGCGTTCCTCGCCGATGTGCTGCGCGATGTACTCCAGCGGGTAGTCCCGCGCGGAGGTCGGGTGCTCGGGAGGTTGCGGTTCCGGCATCTTGGTCTCGTCGGACGGGCCCTGGTCGGGCGTTCACCGGCAGCCTATGGTCCGCTGCTGTGGACGGTGGTCGTCACGGTACGTCCAGGCCCGTAGGGTCACCGGTGTCCGCAGGACCTGAGGAGCGACGCCCGTGTCACAGCTGTCCCTGGACCCGCTCGATGGCCGCCCCGACTGGACGACCGGCCCCTTCGCGGCGCTGGACCTGGAGACCACCGGGGTCGACCCGTCCACGGCGCGGATCGTGGAGCTGGCCCTGATCGTCGACGACGGCGGCGGCAGGATCGAGGACCTGTACGCCGGGCTGGTCGACCCCGGCGCCGAGGTGGAGATCCCCGCGGGTGCGTCAGCGGTCCACGGGATCACCCGCGAGCGTCTCACCGAGGAGGCGGCGCCACCGGCCACCGAGGTCCTGCCGGTCGTCCACCGGCACCTGCGGGAGATCGCCTCCAGCGGCTGGCCGCTGGTGATCTACAACGCGACCTACGACTGGCCTCTGCTCGCTGCGGAGTTCGCCCGGCTCGAGCCTGCCCTGGAGCTCCCCGACTGTGTGCTGCTCGACCCGCTGGTGCTCGACCGACACGTGGACCGGTACCGGCGGGGCAAGCGCCCCCTGGAGACCGCCTGCCAGGTCTACGGGGTGGTGCTCGACGATGCCCACAGCGCGCGGGCGGACGCGGTCGCCTCGTGCGCGATCGCCCGCCGCCTGGTGATGACCTACCCGCAGCAACTGGCCTTGGTGGAGCTCTCGGAGCTCACCGAGCTCCAGATCCAGGCCCATGGGGTGTGGCGCGACAGCTTCAACGCCTACCTCCAGCGCATCGGGGCAGACCGTCCGCCGGTCACCGAGAGCTGGCCGGGTCTGGAGCGGCTCGGGTGACGCGGCCGCGCGACGCACCGGAGCCGGCACCCCGCGATCGGTACCCCGATGCCCTGCGGGCGGGGGCCCTGCTGGTGGTGGTGTTCGGCCACTGGCTCGCCACCCTCCCGCGGTTGGTCGATGGGCGGATGGTGGCCACCGAGCACCTGCTCACGGTCTGGGACGCCGCCGGGGTGCTGACCTGGTTCCTCCAGGTCGTGCCGTTGTTCGTGTTCGTGTCGGCCGCGGTCAGCGCCGATGGTGCCGCCCGCCGGCTGAGCGAGCGCTCGAGCCAGCTGTCCTGGTGGGCGGGGCGGGCACTGGGCCTCGCCCGTCCGACCGTCACCTACCTCGCCGTCCTGTCGGTCCTGGTGCTGATCTCCGTCTTCACCGGAGCACGGCTGATCGGCCCCCTCGATCAGTCGCTGACGGTCCACCTGTGGTTCCTGTTGATGCTCCTGGCGGTGCAGGCGCTGCTGCCCCTCAGCGCCCGGGCCGACGACCGCTTCGGGCTCGGTGCCGTGGTCGGCCTGGTCGTGATCGCGGCGGCGGCCGACCTGCTCCGGGGACAGGTGATATCGGTGGCGGAGCTGCTGACCCTCGGCGAGCAGGTCACCACCTCGCGACCCGACATCGGGTGGACGAACCTCATCACGGTGTGGCTGCTGCCACAGCAGCTCGGGATCGCGTGGCGGCGCGGCAGGTTCGGCGGGCCGAGAACGGGGGTGGGTTTCCTCCTGCTCGGTGGGGTCTGGTTGCTGGCCGGTGTCGCCTCCGGTTACCCGGTTGCCATGGTCGGCGGGGACCTGGCCGGCGGGACCAACGTGCTGCCTCCGACGCTGGCGTTGATCGGGGTGATGTGGCTCCAGGTCGGCGGAGTGCTCCTGTTCGAGGGTCCCGCCCGGCGCCTGCTCGAGGGGCGCCGGATCGGCGGGGTGGTGGCGGTGCTCAGCGCGTTGAGCATGCCCCTCTACCTGTGGCACAAGCTCGCGGAGCTGCCTGCAGCGTGGCTCGGTGAGATGCTCGGGGCGCCGATCGATGCCGGCGTGCCGGGTGCAGCGGGGTTCTGGTGGGGACGGGTGTGGTGGGTGCTGCTGTGCATCGTCATGGTCGCACCGGTGCTGATGGGCGTGGTCGCCTTCGAGTCACGCCGCCGGCGCGACGTGCCCGTCACGACCCGGCGCCGCTCGGCCTGGCTCGGCGGCGCCGCGCTGATGATCGGGATCGCGGCAGCACTGGTGCTCGGCGCCCGACCAGGGGCCTTGCTCGGTCTCATCGGGGTGGCCGCGGCCTCCTGGACCCTGCGTGACCATCCCCGCATCGCGGCGCGGGCCGGGACCTGAGGCGTCCCGGCGGTCGGTCCGCGGTGCCCGTCCGTGCGCAAGGGCGGGGTTCAGCGACGTCGCTGATCAGCGGCTGACGGGACCGGCGGTCCCCGAGGCCTCCCAGCGGACCACGGTGCCCAGGAGCTCGGCGAGGTCGCCGAGAGCCAGGGCGGGCTGCCCAGGCGCGCTCTCCCAGTGGTCGAGGCAGGCCGAACGCAGCTCCAGCCAGTCACGCAGGCTGGGGGCGCCCACGTAGGGGTTCCCCGATCCGCTGAAGGGGCTCGCGATACGGCGCGGGCGAGCGATGAGCCCTGCGGCCTGGCGATCGACCCCCGTCTCCGCGCAGGGCACGCAGCGGTCGGCGATACCGACCTCGACGACCCGTTGCCGTTCGGCGCGGTAGCCCAGCTCGTACTCCAGCACCACACCCGACAGCTCCACGTCGAGGCGCACGCTGAGCGGCTCGGCGCGTCGCGCCCAGGTCGCCTCGCTGGGGAGCCGACGGGACTCCACGTCGGAGCGCATCGCGTAGAACCCGCAGCGGCAGGTCGGTGTGGGGATCGGGCACCCACGGGGGCAGTTGGCCCGGGCGTCGACGGCGTACCGGCTCCCCGCGGTCAGGCCCGTGAGCGTGGCCTCACGTCCGTCGGGTGAGAGCCGCACGTGGGCACGCTTGACGGCCATGATCGGCTCGTCGAGCGCAGCGTCATCCAGTTCCCCTGACGGCAGGTCGCGCTCGTCGTTGCTGGCGATCCAGAGGAAGACGAAGACGACCGCCAGGAGGAGGAAGAACACCAGGAACGGCGGCACCGCCGCTCAGTCCTTGGGTGCGGACCCCGTGTCGTCGGGCCGGTCGATCACCCGCAGGGGCGGGAGCTCATCGTCAGCCACCTCCGCAGCGCGCGTGCGACGCGAGGTCGCCTCGAACTCGCCCTCGTCACCGCGGGTCCGGACCACCGCTGCGGTCTCGTCTCGCCCGGTCACGATGAGGCGCCGTTTCAGCTTGCCGAGGTTCATCGGGGCTCCTGAGGTCGTCTGCTCCGAGGGTACGCCCCCGGACCCGCGCCCACCACCCCCGGAGCGGGGCGGGTCTGTTGGCGCGATGACGCGGGTCGCTGATGATCCGCCGTCCAGGGTCGGGCAGTCGCGCTCGAACCGGACCGCGGTGGCGGTCGGGATCGTGCGGAACCGGGGCCATTCGCACCGGGTCGTCCGAGTGGCCACTGTCATCCTGCCGGCGTCCCTGGCACGTTCGACGTCCGCTACGAGGAGGAACCATGGGAGCTGTTGCCCGCGTGACAGAGATCTCCGCGAAGTCGACAGAGAGTTTCGAGGATGCGATCCGTATCGGGATCGAGCGTGCGACGAGTTCGCTCCGCAACGTGCAGTCCGCATGGGTGAAGGAGCAACGCGTCTCCATACAGAACGACGCCGTCGCCGACTATCAGGTCAACCTGCTCGTGACGTTCGAGCTCGAGAACTGACCGACGACCGAAGCTGACACGACCCTCTGGCCGGCCCGGTCAGGGGGTCGTCACCGACGGTGGGGCACCGTCGGCCTCGTTCCTGGGCGACCAATCGTGGGCCCGGGGCCAGGCATCCCTGACCAGCTCGCTCAGCAAGAGTTCAGGCGTCGATCACGGGGACCCGGCGCATGGCCTCGGCCACGGCCTCGGCGGGGTACTCGTGGTCCTGCAGCTGGCCCGACAGGTAGGCGTCGTAGGCGGCCATGTCGAAGTGGCCGTGCCCACAGAGCGCGGTGAGGATCACCTTCTCCTCGCCGGTCTCCTTGCAGGCCTCGGCCTCCCGGATCGCCGCCGCGATCGCGTGGGTCGGCTCCGGCGCGGGCACGATGCCCTGGGTGCGGGCGAAGGCGATCGCCGCCTCGAAGCAGTGGGTCTGGTCGATCGCCTCGGCTTCGAACAGCCCGAGCTCGTACATGTGGGACAACAGCGGCGACATGCCGTGGTAGCGCAGGCCACCCGCGTGGATCGGATCGGGGATGAAGTCGTGTCCGAGGGTGTGCATCTTCATCAGCGGCGTCATGCCAGCGACGTCACCGAAGTCGTAGCGGTACTCGCCCTTGGTCAGCGACGGGCAGGCCGCCGGCTCCACGGCGAGGATGTGCGGGTCCATCCGTCCGGCGAGCTTCTCCCTGAGGAACGGGAAGAACAGGCCGGCGAAGTTCGATCCGCCGCCGGTGCAGCCGACGATCAGGTCCGGCACCTCGCCCACCGTGGCGAGTTGCTTGAGCGCCTCCTCGCCGATCACGGTCTGGTGCAGCAGGACGTGGTTGAGCACGCTGCCCAGCGCGTACTTGGTGTCCTCGTCGGCCATCGCAGCCTCGACGGCTTCGGAGATGGCGATCCCCAGCGAGCCCGGCGAGTCGGGGTGCTCCGCGAGGATCGCCCGTCCCGCTTCGGTCAGCTCCGAGGGCGAGGAGTGCACCGTCGCGCCCCACACCCGCATCATCGAGGCGCGGTAGGGCTTCTGGGTGAAGGAGGCGGCCACCTGCCACACCTCGCAGCCCAACCCGAACTGGGCCGTGGCGAAGGCCAGCGCCGAGCCCCACTGGCCGGCTCCGGTCTCCGTGGTCAGCCGCCGCACACCCTCCACGGCGTTGTAGTAGGCCTGTGGTACGGCGGTGTTCGGCTTGTGGCTGCCGGCTGGTGAGACGCCCTCGTACTTGAAGTAGATCCGTGCGGGGGTGTCGAGCAGTCGCTCCAGGTTGCGCGCCCGGTACAGCGGCGCCGGTCGCCACAGCTTGTAGACCTCCCGCACCGCCTCGGGGATCTCGATGTAGCGCTCGGCGGAGACCTCCTGCTCGATCAACCCCATGGGGAACAGGGGGGCGAGCGCGTCGGGGCCGATCGGCTCGTGGGTCCCGGGGTGCAGCGGCGGAGGGGGCGAAGTGGGCAGGTCGGGCACGATGTTGTACCAGTGGGTCGGCAGCTCGGCCTCGTCCAGCGCGATCTTGGTCAACTCCGCCACCTGGGTCTCCTCCTGCTCCGGTCCGCGGCGTGGTCCGCCGCACGCAGTGCGGACCCTAGCCAGCGCGCCGACATCGAGGTGGGACAGGTGCCGTCGCACGATGCCGTGGCTGACGTGGTCGGCGTGGCAGAGTGGGTCCGGGCGGTCCGGGAGCAGCGCGGGTCGGCGCGGCCGCGGCCCGTCGCGGGGTCGGAGCCCGCGGGCCCGGCCTCATCGGACCACGAGGCGAGCAGGAGTCAAGAGGCGAGCAGGGGTCAGGATGACAGAGATCGATGTCGCAGCGTTCCCGGACGGCTTCCTCTGGGGGGCGGCGACCGCCGCCTACCAGATCGAGGGAGCGGTGACCGAAGGTGGACGCGGCCCCTCCATCTGGGACACCTTCAGCCACACCCCCGGAAGGGTGCTGGCGGGGGACACGGGCGACGTGGCCGACGACCATTACCACCGGTGGCCCGAGGACCTCGACCTGCTGCAGGAGCTCGGCGTCGACGCCTACCGGTTCTCGATCGCCTGGCCGCGGATACAGCCGACGGGGAGCGGACCCGTCAACCATGCCGGCCTCGACCACTACCAGCGGCTGGTCGAGGGGCTCCTGGAGCGGGACATCACCCCGGTCGTGACCCTCTACCACTGGGACCTGCCCCAGGCGCTGGAGGACGCCGGTGGGTGGCCGCACCGTGACACCGCCCAGCGCTTCGCCGAGTACGCCGCGATCGTCGGCGAGGTGCTCGGGGACCGGATCGGGGTGTGGGGCACGCTCAACGAGCCCTGGTGCTCGGCGTTCCTCGGTTACGCCTCGGGGGTCCACGCACCCGGCCGGACCGACCCGGCCGCGGCGCTGGCGGCCGCGCACCACCTCAACCTCGCCCACGGGTTGGCGTCCCAGGCGCTGCGCAGCGTCCTGCCCACCGGCGCGCAGCTCACGATCGCACTGAACCTCCACCAGGTCCGGCCCGCCTCCGACCACGAGGTCGACCTGGCTGCTGTCCAACAGGTCGACGATGTCGGTAACGGCATCTTCCTCGGGCCGTTGTTCGACGGGGCCTATCCGCCGACCCTCCTCGAGCGGCTGCGGTCGGTCACCGACTGGGCCTTCGTGCGTGATGGTGACGAGTCGCTCTGCCACGCCCCCGTGGAGGTGCTCGGGGTCAACTACTACACGCCGACCCTGGTGCGCCGTCGTCGGGGGAGCGGCGACGGCGAGGTGTCTCACGCCCACGGCGAGAGCGCGGCGACCCCCTTCGTGGGCTGCGAGGACGTGGAGTTCCTGCAGCCGCCGGGGGACACCACCACGATGGGGTGGGCGATCGACGCCACCGGCCTCGAGGACCTGCTGCTCGCCGTCCACCACCGGGTGCCCGACGTGCCGGTGCTGATCACCGAGAACGGTGCGGCCTTCGACGATCGCGTGGAGGACGGCCGGGTCCGGGACACCGCGCGCATCGACTACCTCGCCGACCACCTCGCCGCCGTGGGTCGAGCGATCGAGCGCGGCGTCGACGTCCGCGGATACCTGCTGTGGTCGCTGCTGGACAACTTCGAGTGGTCCTTCGGGTACGCACGCCGGTTCGGGCTCGTCCATGTGAACTACGACACGCAGGTCCGCACGCCCAAGGCCAGCGCCTGGTGGTACCGCGATCTGATCGCCCGCCACCGGGAACGGTGACCGTCATCGACCCGTCGGTCGGCCGTCGCCGGGGCGGCGCCAGCTAGCCTTGTGGCGATGACACGCCGCGTCGGCCTCCTCGGGGGCACCTTCGATCCGCCCCACCTCGGTCACCTCGTCGTGGCCGAGTGCGCGCGTGTGGAGCTCGAGCTCGACGAGGTCCGCCTGCTGGTGGCCGGCGACCCCTACCAGAAGTCCACGACCTCGACGTCCGAGCACCGGGTCGCGATGGTCCGGGCCGCCGTAGCCGACGACGAGCACCTGACCATCGACACCCGGGAACTCGATCGGTCGGGGCCGACCTACACCGCGGACACCCTCGCGGAGCTCACGGCCGAGACACCGGAGACGCGGTGGTTCTTCATCCTGGGCGAGGACGCCGCCGCCGGGCTGTCGACCTGGGAGCGTGTGGAGGAGGCGTTCGCCTTGGCGGCCTTCGTGGTGGTGACCCGGCCCGGGGATGCCGCGCCCGACGCGGCGACGCTGCCCGATGCGATCGTCCACCTGCAGATCCCGCAGCTCGAGGTGTCGTCGACCGAGCTGCGGGAGCGGTTCGCTGCCGGTCGGGCGACCCGCTACCTGGTCCCGCTCCCCGTGGACGCCTACGTCCGCACGCACAGGCTGTACGGGAACGACGATGGGTGACGGACACGCCGGGGAAGGCACGCCGCGGCCGCGGCGTGCCGACCGTGCCCGGCGTCGCCGTCATGGCGATGCGTCGTCGGTGACCCCGTCGCCGCCGTCGTCCGCGCCGCCGTCGTCCGCGCCGCCGTCGTCCGCGCCGTCCCCCTCCGGCCCGTCCCCGCCGTCGTCGTCCGCGCCGTCCCCCTCCGGCCCGCCACCCTCCGGCCCGTCCCCGCCGTCGTCGTCCGCGCCGTACCCCTCCGGCCCGCCACCCTCCGGCCCGTCCCCGCCGTCGTCGACGGCTCCCGCCCCGCCGCCACCCGACCGGGCGGCCGAGGGGCACGACCGAGGTGCCGCGGGGTCCTCCGGCCGTACGCCGGGGCCCGACCAGCCCCGCCGACGGCGCTCGGAGAGCAGCCAGAGGCCAGTGTCGCGACGTCGGCCGGTGCGTGGTCGAGGCGCCAGCGTGAGTGAGCGCCGTCGTCGTCAGGCGTTGTCCCGCCGGGTGCTGGGTGGGCTGGCATTGGCGTTGCTGGCCGTCCTGGTGGTGCTGGTGGGATCGGGTTGGCTGGACCGGGCACTGGACCTGGTCGGCGCCGACGAGGGCGTCCCCGAGCCGATCGGTGAGGTGGCCCAGGCGCAACCGACCCTGCAACTGAGCGCCGTGGCCGATCCGGGCGGCGACGAGGCGGCGGTGCGCATCGCGGTGCTCGCACAGGATCGCCTCGACGGGGAGGGCACCGCGCTGCTGCTTCCGACCGCCACGGTCGTGGACGTGCCCGGCCACGGCACCTTCCCGCTCGGCGAAGCCCACGCCCTGGGTGGTGCGCCCCTGACCGCGGTGACCGTCGCCAACCTGCTCGGGATCCGCATCGACGCCTCGGCGACCATCTCGACGTCCGGCTGGGCGGCGCTGCTGGACACCCTGGGCGGCGTCGAGGTCACCGTGCGGACCCAGCTCGTCGATCTCGATGGCCGCGTGCGTTTCGAGCCCGGAGCCCAGGTCCTCGACGGCGAACGCGCCGCGGAGTACCTGACCCTGACCGCCGAGGGGGAGGCCGAGCTGGATGCCCTGCCCCGGGTCCAGCAGGTCCTGGGCGCGGTCCTGGACGCCGTGTCGGAGGACCCGACGCTGGTGGACCGGTGGCTCGCTATGGAACTCGGCGACGGCCGTGCGGCGATCGAGACCGACGACCCGGAGCTGCTCCAGGTGGTGCTCGTCGAGCTCGCACTCGCGCGACAGGCCGACCGCATGACGACCTGGACCCTGCCCGTGGCGCCGCTCGGGAGCGGGCGCGACGCCGGCTACCGACCGGACGCCGACCGGACCAACGAGCTGGTCGCCGACCGGTTCGCAGCCGCCCGGTCGGGCGGGGAGGTCACGGGTGGTCGCGATGTCCAGATCCTCAACGGCAACGGGGTCCCACGGGTCGGCCAGCAGGTGGCCGAACGGCTGGCCGATGGTGGGTACCGCGTGATCCTCACCGGCAACGCCGACCGTTTCACCTACGAGACCACCCGGATCGTCCTGCACGACAGCTCCGAGGCGCAGCTGGCGGTCGGCCGGGACGTCCAGGCGCGCTTGGGGGTCGGGGAGCTGGAGCTGGCGGCGACGCCGGGGTCGGTCGTGGACATCACGATCGTGGTGGGTGCGGACTTCCCGCCGGACCGCTGAAGCGTCCGGCCGGTGGCT
>PWEU01000149.1 GCA_003554005.1 Nitriliruptoraceae bacterium | reverse complement strand
GATGCCGCACCACGTCGCTGACCCGGTTCCCCACCATCTGCGAGGCGTACTCGAACTCTGCCCACTGCTGCGGGGACATCTCGCACTCCCAGCCGTCCTGGCCCCCCACCAGCAGACTGGTGGCCAGCAGCGATGCCGGATCCATCGTCACCCACGTCGGGTTCGGCAGCGCATCCCGATCGAACTTCACGGCTTGCGCGAGCTCCGCGCTGGCCGCTGACAGGAACGTCGCGACATCCAACCCCTCGCAGGCCAGCCGCTCGACCCGTTCCATCACCTGCCCTCTGGGGTACAAGCCTGCCTGCGGTCTGGGCATGCCAGCCACCCCCTCATGGCTCTCTCACACACCTTGGCCGCCCGCCGGACCGCCGAACTGAACGTCGACGCACCAGCCAAGTGGCCAAGTCCTGCGATTCACCCTGCGGACACGGAAGAGGGCTGTCAAGAGTTCCGACGCCCGAAGCCGTCCTGCCCTGCCCCGCAACGACCGGCGCACGATCGCGGTCGCCCGCAGGCGCCGCCCACTGCTCGGTCTGCGCGTCGGCCGTGAGACCTACCACCCCGACTGGCAGTTCACCCGCACCGGGCTCCGGCACGACGTGGCCGCCGTCATCGGCCGGCTGATGGACGCCGCAGCCGGCGACCCCGTGTTGGCCGATCAGATCATGCGACCCCGCCTGCCGAGGTCGACGGGAGGTCGCTGGTCGACCTGCTCACCAGCCGCCGCACCCGCGACGTCGTCACGTTGCTGGAGCACTACCGCGATGGGTACGCCACGTGAGCGTGGTCTTCGACCTGCCGGCACAGCGCCCGGCAGGACTGAGGCGACCATGGGCGGTCGAGGTGACCCTCACCCGTGTCGACACCACCGAACCGGCCACATGGTCGTGGGAGAGCGTCGCACAGCCCAATCACCGCTTCGACCCGCTGTCGGGCGCCTTCCGTGTCCGCTCCGCGGGTTGGGCGCCGCGGACGGCGTTGCGGGAGCGCTTCCCCGAGCGGCGCATCACGGAAGGCGGAGTAGCCCGATCTCACCGCCCTGCTTCGAGCAGCTGTCCAGCCGGTCACGTGCGCGATCCCGGGCTTGGCCGTGCCAGTCAGCCAGCTCGGCGACCTCTGCGACGTCGGCGGGAACGTCAGGGTGGTCGGGTGCTTCTAGCAGCACGAACAGCACCAAGTCCCGAAGCACCGATGCGAGGTCCTCAGGGGTCGAGCGTCGGATACCACGCTCGTTGCCGAGGAGTTGGTGGAGTCGCCTGAGCTCCTCTGCGGCACGGTCTGCGAGCGGTCGGGCATAGGTACTGTCTTGCTTGGTCCCATCATCCGAGATGAACTCGAAGACCAACGAGCCGCTGGAGTCCTTCTCGCGGGGCGGGCGCACGGATCGCACGGTGGCGTCGATGCCAGCCAGGACCCGCGACTTCCCGGCCCCGTTCATGCCGTAGAGGGCGGTGACCGCGCCCGTTTGGATGGGCACGACCGCTGAGTCCACAGGATCAGGGCCCGTCGTTCGAATCCGTCCCGATGAACTCCACCCGCATCGGACCCCCCAAGGCTGTCGATACCTCAGACCGTCGGCACCTGAGCGGTGCAGCTTCAGGGCGGCTGGCTCACCCGCCCGTCGTCGAGGTACCTCGGTTCGAAGGCGCGTCCAACGCCCAGACCTTGAGGCCCATCAGGCGTGGAGGCTCCCGCGGCGAGCGGGATGGCGATGTCTGCTCCTGACGCCGGGACGGCAGCGACCGTGACACGCTCACGAGCTCGCGTCGCGACCCATGGGTCCCGGCGTCGCACGACCAGATAACCGCAGCGCGGTCCGGGTGATGCAGTCCTAGACGAGGTGCATCTCCTTCGCCGTCTGCTCGTACACGTCGAGCACCGCCTGAGCGCCCTCACCGGTCATGTACGTGTCGGACTGGAAGTCGGTCAGGACCAGGTCGCTCTTGATCAGCAGGGACACGGCCTCCGGCGTCGTCATGAGCTCGCGCAGGGCGGCTTCGTCGCCGCGCAGGATGAAGTAGTCCCTCTCGCCGCTTCCGATGAACCTGGCCCAATCGTCGATCTTGCCCTCCTCGAGGAGCTTGTTGTGATGCTCGTCGAGCTCGCGCGTCAGCTCGATCACCTCGCGTTCCCGCCCCGGGACGATGCCCGTCCAGTGGGCGATCCACGCAGCCTTCATCGGTGTTCTCCTCCCGCACCCATGGATGGGGTGACCTGAGCATCGTGCGCCCGGGCACCATCGGGGAGGAAGGGCCGATGGGCTCCAAACAGAGAACATGTCCTCTTGCCTGCAGCCCTTCGGCCCCGCTATGCCGCGGCCCGCTGCGCCGGCCGCGGACTTGGCTGCGCCCACCCCGCGGGCGTTGACGATCCGTGGCAGCGGCGACCCTGACGGTGTGCGCGTGCCTGCCGGTCAGGAGGCGCTGGCCACGATCGAGCGCTCCAGGATGGCGGCAAGCTCGTCGTGATCCGCCGGGGCGATGATCTCGTCGAGGTCCACCGGCCGACCGTCGACACGCAGCTGCAGCAGCCCGAGCCCGGTCGTCTCCTCCGCGGCCGCGATGAGGAGCTCCGCGTCGAGCGGGCGCGGCTGCTGCATCCGGAACCCGTCGCTGTGGCGGACCCCGTCCGCGGGCTGCACCAGACCGCGGAACACCGGTCCCGGCTCGGCGTTGTAGGACGCGACCTCCGCCCGGATACGGGTGCGCAGGATGTCGCGGACGGTGACCTCGTCGGCGAGGCCGGTGACCTGGGCACCGCCGAGCACGTGCCCGGCTCGGCTCTGGTCACGCATCACCATCTCGCTCATGCGCACGAGGGTAGGTGAGGACTAGCAGGACATCGTTCCGCCTG
>PWEU01000114.1 GCA_003554005.1 Nitriliruptoraceae bacterium | reverse complement strand
CGGCGTTCGCGAGGAGGTCAGGCGGTCCTGGGAACGCTCGGCGATCCACCTGACGCACGACCGCGTGGAGGCCCCCCTCGTCGCCGAGGACCGGGCGCGGGAACGGTGGCAGCACTCCCCCGTGCGCGCCGCGGTGACCGCCCTGCGTGAGGAGCTCGACCGGGTGGTCGCCGACGGTGGGTTCATCGCGGCGGTGACCGGCGGCGACGGCACGATCCTGTGGACCCAGGGCAGCTCTTGGATGCGCGATCGGGCAGCGAGCGTGCACTTCGTGCCCGGCGGCCGCTGGGACGAGGCCTCGATCGGGACCAACGCCCTGGCGTTGGCGCTGCAGACCAACGCCGCCAGCGAGGTGTTCTCCGCCGAGCACTACAGCTCGGCCGTCCACGACTGGGTCTGCTACTCCGCCCCGATCCACGATCTGCGCTCCGGACGGGTGCTGGGCGTGCTCGACCTGTCGACGACCTGGGACCGCGCGCACCCGCTCGGGCTGACCGCCGCCAAGCTGCTGGCCAGCAACCTCTCGCTGCTCCTGCCGGCCACCGTCGAACCGATCGAGCCCGCCGACGGTCTGGACCTGCGGGTCCTCGGCCACCCCGAGGTCAGGCTCCACGGCCGGCCGGTGGAGCTGCCCCGGCGACAGCTCGAGCTCCTCACCGTCCTCAGCCTCCACCCCGAGGGCATGAACCTGCAGGCGCTGCACGCCGCGCTGCACCCGGACCACACCGTCCAGCCGGCGACCGTGAAGGCCGAGGTGTCCCACCTGCGCCGGGCACTGGGTGAGAACGTGGTCGCCTCCCGTCCCTACCGGCTGGCGGTGCCGGTCCGGGCCGACCACCTCGACGTCCTGGAGGACATCGCCGCCGGCCGGCTCGGCGACGCGGTGAGCACCTACGCGGGGCCCCTCCTGGCCGGGACGGACGCCCCGGCGCTCCGCGACCACGCCCGATACCTGGAAGCGGCGCTGCGCCGGGCGGGGCTGAACGCCGGCGACGCCGACCTGCTGTTCGCCCTCGGCGACCGTCTGCCCGACGAGGTCGAGGTGCATGAGCGGACCCTGGCCCGGTTGCCCGATCGCGACCCGCGGGCTGCGATCGCCCACGCCCGCCTGACCGCGGCGCTGGCCTGAGCGCCGCGCCAGGCCGACCACCACCAGGCCCACCACCAGGCCGACCACCACCCGCGCGCAGCTGTGCACGACCAACCTTCTCCCAACCTTCGCTCTGGTGTCCTCGGCGGGTCACGTACCTGACGCCCGTGGGAGCGGGCAGGGAGAGGAGCCATGACGCGCTACGCCCCACCTGGCGCCGACGACGCGATCGTCGACTACGCCAAGCGTTACGACAACTTCATCAACGGCACCTGGGTCGCACCCCGGGAGGGCGAGTACTTCGAGAACATCTCGCCGGTGACCGGCCACCCCTTCACCGAGGTAGCCCGCTCCAGTGCCGCCGACATCGAGCTGGCGCTGGACGCCGCCCACGCCGCCGCACCGGCCTGGGGACGCACCTCGGTCACCGAACGCTCCAACATCCTGCTCAAGATCGCCGACCGCATCGAGGAGAACCTCGAGGAGCTGGCGGTCGCTGAGGCCTGGGAGAACGGCAAGCCCGTCCGCGAGACCAAGGCCGCCGACCTGCCCCTAGCCGTGGACCACTTCCGCTACTTCGCCTCGGTGATCCGCGGGCAGGAGGGCTCGATCAGCGAGCTCGACGAGCAGACGGTCGCCTATCACTTCAGCGAGCCGCTGGGGGTCGTCGGCCAGATCATCCCGTGGAACTTCCCGATCCTCATGGCCACCTGGAAGCTGGCGCCGGCGCTGGCCGCCGGCAACGCGGTGGTGCTCAAGCCCGCCGAGCAGACCCCGGCCTCGATCATGAAGGTGATGGAGCTGATCGGGGACCTGCTGCCCGACGGGACGATCAACGTCGTCAACGGGTTCGGGCTGGAGGCCGGCAAGCCCCTGGCGTCCTCCCCGCGGATCGCCAAGATCGCCTTCACCGGGGAGACGACCACCGGTCGGCTGATCATGCAGTACGCCTCGCAGAACATCATCCCCGTCACCCTCGAGCTCGGCGGCAAGAGCCCGAACGTGTTCTTCGAAGACGTCATGGCCTCCGACGACTCCTACCTCGACAAGGCGCTGGAGGGCTTCGTGATGTTCGCCCTCAACCAGGGCGAGGTCTGCACCTGCCCGTCCCGGGCGCTGATCCAGGAGTCGATCTATGACGAGTTCCTCGAGCGGGCGATCGCCCGCACCGAGGCGATCGTGACCGGCGACCCCCTCGACGACGACACGGCGCTCGGTGCCCAGGCCTCCAACGACCAGCTGGAGAAGATCCTCAGCTACATCGACATCGGCAAGGCCGAGGGCGCGAAGGTGCTCACCGGCGGGTCCCGCCGCACGGTCGAGGGTTACGACGACGGCTACTACGTCGACGCCACCGTGCTCGAGGGCACCAACGACATGCGGGTGTTCCAGGAGGAGATCTTCGGACCGGTGGTGGCGGTGACGCCCTTCCGTGACGAGGCGCACGCGATCGAGATCGCCAACGACACCCTCTACGGGCTCGGTGCCGGGGTGTGGACCCGGGACCAGGGCACGGCCTTCCGTGCGGGCCGCGAGATCCAGGCCGGACGGGTGTGGACCAACTGCTACCACGCCTACCCGGCCCACGCGGCCTTCGGCGGCTACAAGGGCTCCGGGATCGGTCGGGAGAACCACAAGGCGATGCTCGGCCACTACCAGCAGACCAAGAACCTGCTGGTGTCCTACGACCCAGAGCCGATGGGCTTCTTCTGATGCCGACCCCCGATGCCGCTCCTACGCGGGTCGACATCACGCCGGCGGCT
>PWEU01000351.1 GCA_003554005.1 Nitriliruptoraceae bacterium | reverse complement strand
GGTCATCACCGGCCGGGTGCTCGGCGAGGTGGTGGACCGCGCCGGCAAGGCGGACGTGCTGCGCCGCATCGCCGCCGCGGAGCACGTGCCTTTGGAGCAGACCGTGGCGGTCGGCGACGGCGCCAACGACCTCGACATGCTGGCCACCGCCGGGCTCGGCATCGCCTTCAACGCCAAGCCGGTCGTGCGGGAGCAGGCGGACACCGCCGTCAGCGTCCCCTACCTCGATGCCGTGCTGTTCCTGCTGGGCATCCGCCGCGACGAGGTCGAGGCCGCCGACGCCGCCGACCCGGCCTACCTCGCCGATCCGGTCCCGGCCGTCGTACCGGGCGGGGCTGCTGGACCGTCGAGCCCCTAGCCGGCACCTCCTGCCGGGCTGACCCGTTCCAGCACGTCGGTGCGACGGGTCACGCGCATACCCGCCCGGCGGTACAGCGCGACCGCGCCCTCCAGGGTCACGTCGTCGACCTCGAGCGCGACCCCGGTCAGCCCCCGGGCCCGGAACGCCGCGAAGGCCGTCCGCAGCAGTGCCATGGCGATCCCGTGGCGCCGCCACGCGGGCAGGACACCGAGGTCGCGCACCCAGCCGTCCTCGGCCGCCACCTCGGTGCCGGCCCGGCACACCGCGATGCCGACCACCTCGGCGCCTCGCTCGGCCAGCAGGACCAGCCCGGGATCGTCAGCGGGCGCGCGGTCGGCGAGGTAGTCCGCCCGGTCGATCGGCAGGTGGGTCGGCACGTCGACGAAGGCCGCCTGGTGGGTGCGCCACAGGACCTCGTCGTCGGCGCCGGGCACGAAGGTGCGGGCGTGGATCCCGGGGGGCCAGCGCGCGGCCGGCGGTGGCGCGTGCAGGTCGAGGCGCAGCTCCAGCAGGTGCCGGACCGGTCGGAAGCCCCGGGTGGTGAACCACCGTCGAGCGGCGTCGTCGCCGTCGAGCAGCGCCGTCCGGATGCGCACCACCTCGATGCTGCGCTCGCCCGAGGAGCCGGCGGGGTCGTGGGCTGCGCTGCCGGCATCGGACAGCGCGCGGCTGCCGACCACCTCGGCGAGCTCCAAGATCCAGGATGCCAACCCCTGGCCGGTCGCCGTGGGGTGGACCTGGCCCTCGAGGTGGACGGTCACCTCGTCGGCGTCGGCGTCGGGGTCGGCGTCGGGGTCGTGGTCGGCGGTCGTGCTCGCGTAGGCCAGCAGCGTCGGCGGGGTTCCCGGCTGCTCGACGACGATCGCATCGCGTGGATCGTCGAGCATCAGCCAGCGCAGCCTGAGGTCGTCGCGCCGGACCGGGCTCGTGTGGCCGCGTGCGTCGGCCGCTGCGGCGTACAGCCCGGTGACCGCGTCGAGGTCGGACGGGACGGCCGCCCGCGCGAATGCACCCGGCACCGGGGGACCGGGGGTGGTGGCAGCGAGGTCGGCGAGCACCGACGGAGCCTACGCCCACTACCCTCGGCTGCCGCGCGCAGGTCCGCCCACGCCCCCCTCGGAGGTCCCCTGTGGCCCGTGTCACCGTCCACCACTTGACCCTGCCGAAGCGGCTGCCGCTGATCTAGGAGGACGGGCTCAGGACCCGCGCGGACCTGTCGGGGATGTACGGACCGCCGA
Source organism: Nitriliruptoraceae bacterium (assembly GCA_003554005.1). Lineage (GTDB taxonomy): Bacteria > Actinomycetota > Nitriliruptoria > Nitriliruptorales > Nitriliruptoraceae > T1Sed10-7. The sequence continues at coordinate 1,258 of PWEU01000351.1, read as the reverse complement.
GCGCCTTCGACGCCGCGGCGCCCGGGACCTACGCCCACGGCAAGCGCGTGTCCGCCTGGGTGTCGCTCGAGCACGCACGCACGCGCATCGACGAGCTGGGCGGGGGGCGCGTGAGCTACTCCGTCGACCCGGCCCGCACGCTCGCCAACCGCGCCAGCCTCCGGGACGGCGATCCGGTCGCCTACTGGGAGTCGGCGCGGTCGCTGGCGGCCTGGCAGGCTGACGGTGAGCTCCCCGAGGACCTCGAGGTCCACCAGAACGTCCCCGTGCGCGCCAAGCGGATCCAGATCCACGCGCCGATCGTCACCGACGAGATGCTCGGCGAGTACGCCGAGGTGGTGGCAGAGATCGCGGACGAGGACCGGCTGTCGGCCAAGGCGCTGATGCACCTCGCGGTCATCGCGAGCCACGGCGACTTCGACTCCACCGACTTCACCGCCGCATGCGCGCTCGCCTGGCGGGACGAGCCCGACCCCGACCGGCTGATCCGGGAGCTGGTGGAGATGGACCCGGACAAGGGCGTCAGCGCGGTCCTGGCCGAGCACACCGCCACCGCGCCGGAGCTGATGACACGGCTGCGGGAGGGCCTCGAGGAGACCCGTCGCTGGGCGGACGACCAGGGGCTCGAGCACGGGCAGGGGTTGTTCGCGCGGACGGCAGCGGTGCTGGACCAGCTCCCGGACCACGTTGCCTGAGCCTCGGCCGCGCGCGGGTCGGCGCTAGAGGCTGACGATGTTCAGGTGACTGACCCGCGGGTCGTCCGGGTCGCCCTCGAGCTCGAAGCGCACCCGCTGCCCGATCCGCAGCTCACGCAGGCCGGAGGCGACGAAGGCCTCGCGGTCGAAGGAGAACTCGCGTAACCCGTCGTCGAGCAGCGAGCCCTCGCTGGTGGCGGGGTTGAACGCCTTGATGGTGCCCTGCGGCATCGTTGCTCCTCGCGACCTCGCGACCTGGCGTCGGTTGCGGCAGGATAGCCACAGTGCGTCGAGAGCCTGCTGCCAGGAGCTGCCATGTCCACACCCACACCACCAGATCCCGACCCCACCCCGCGACGGCCGGGGACGGACGGCGGAGCTGGCGAGGCAGGAGGCCGCGGTCGCAGCCGCGGCGGCGACAAGGGCGAGGGAGGGGCGGACCCTGCCGCACGGTCGGGCGCGCAGGAGCAGCGCCCCGGCGCGTCCGATGCGGAGGGTGCGAGCGGTCCCGCCGGTTCGGCCGGTTCGGCCGGTTCGGCCGGTTCGGCCGGTTCGGCCGGTTC
>PWEU01000199.1 GCA_003554005.1 Nitriliruptoraceae bacterium | reverse complement strand
TGCGCGCCGGCAGCCGGTCCTGCAGTTGCGCCGCCCCCTCCCGCACCTGCTCGGTCAGGTCACGGGCTTGCTCGGTGAGGTCCTCCATCCGGTCCTTGGCCTGCCCGGTCAGCGACCCGGCCCGATCCCGGGCGTTCTCGGCCGCGAGCTCGGCCCGCTCCCGGGAGCGTGCCGCCAACTCCGCGGCCGCCTGCTGGCCCCGGTCCCGGGCCTCCGCCAGCTCGACCGCGGCCGCGTGGGCACGTTCGCGAGCCTCCGCGAGCCGCTGCTCCAGGTCGTGCTCGAGGGCGTACCGGGCCATGCGCTCGCGTGCCTGCGCGACCGTCTGCGCCATGCTGTCTTGGTAGCGCTCGAGGTTGTCCCGGGCCACGGCGGTCGGCGAGGCCGGCACCGCGTAGGGCGGCCACCACCGCGCGTCCGGTTGCGGATCCGGGTAGCTGGCCTGGAGCTCGGCGCTGCGGTCGAGCAGGGTGGCGGCGATCCGGCCGGTCAGCGAGGTGGCGTCCTCGTCCGGGTAGGGCGTCAGGACGTCCAGCGTCATCGTGACCGTGGCTCGCCGCTCGGGGAACCGCACGACCGGGGAGAACCCCCGCTGAGCTCCGAAGTGGGTGACGACCAACACGTCCACGCCGGCCTCGAGCGCGAGACGGGCCGCGCCGAGCCGGAGGGGCAGCAGGGATCCGTCGTGGGTGACGGTGCTCTCGGGGGCGATCAGCACCGTGCCACCGTCGCGCAGCACCGCGACCGCATCGTCGTAGGCCAGCCCGCGCCCCGCGTCCTCGGTGCGGTGCACCGGGGTCGCCCCGGCACCCCTCGCCAGCGTCCCGAGTACCGGCACCTCGAACACCTCGGCCTTGACCAGCGGCTGCACCCAGTGGCCGAGACCTCGCCAGAGGGCATGGGCGATGAGGAAGCCGTCGATGGCAGAGGTGTGGTTGAACACCGCGACCAGCGGCTGGGTCGGCGGTGGAACGACCTTCGGACGCCGCACCCGCACCCGCCATCCGCGGAACAGACGGAGGAACCCCACCACCGCAGCCACCAGCAACCGCCACGCCCATGGGGGACGCGACCTCGCACCTGCCGACTCCGTCACCAACGACCCCTTCCGCCTCCCCCCCCAACGGTAGACCGCACCCGACCCTACGTGGAGCGGCGGCCAGCGCGGGCGCCACCGAGGTGCCCGCGACCGCTAGCGTCGGTGGTCAAGCGGCCCGGGAGATGGCGATGGCGACGGAGCGGTTCGTGTTCGACTTCGACCCACGCTTCCGGCCGCTGCTGGCCCTGCTCGGCATCCGACCCTCGACCAGCGAAGTGGTGCTGACCGACACCACGTTCGCCGCTCGCTTCGGCCGCTTCCGGGCGCGCACCCCGGTGGCCAACGTCAAGGACGTGCGCATCACCCGGGACTACCGCTGGTTCAAGGCGATCGGTCCGCGGGGCTCGGCCGCCGACCGTGGGGTCACCTTCGGCACCAACAGCCGTGCCGGGGTGTGCGTGTGCTTCCACGAGCCGATCACCGCGCTGCTGGGCAACCTCCAGCGCCACCCGGGGTTGACCGTCACCGTCGCCGACCCCGAGGGCCTCGCCGCCGCCATCCAGCGCCGGATCGACGCCCGCGCGGACGGCTGAACGGAACACTCAGACCTGATCGCGACCGTGGGCCCTGGACCGGTTCGCAGCGTCGAGCATCCGTCGCTCGGCCGCCCGCTCCTCCGCGGCCTGCCACGGCCAGCGCCCCTCGGTCTCCACCTCGATGGCCCAGCTGAGGAAGGTCCTGATCAGCACCAGGAGCCCCAGGGCACCGACGTTGACCAGGGTCAGCTCCAGCGCCACGGTCAGGATGATGTCGGCGGCGATCAGCACCTCCAGACCGAGCAGGAGCGCGCGACCGAGCCCCAGCCGGGTCTCGACGAACACCGTCTCCCAGGGGCGACGCTGCAGCCGGTGGAGGCCGGCCCGGGCCAGCACCCATGCCACCCCGACCGCCAGGATCGCGACCGCGATCAGCTCGACCACGATCACCGTCCCCTCGATCACGACCTCGTAGCTCACCAACGCTCCTCCCGCTCGGTCCATCAACCGTGTGGCCCCTTCTGGGCGGCCTCCCAGCTCAGCCTGGCCGGTCCCCCGCGATCTCGCCCGCCAGCCGCACCAGGTCCTCTCCGTCGTAGCCGGGCCAGCCGTGCAGCATCCGTCGCCAGCGTGCGGGGACGGCTGCAGCCCCCCACCTGGCCCCCAGGAGCCCTCCGGCGATGGCCGCCACGGTGTCGGTGTCGTCACCGACCCGGACCGCCGCCACCAGCGCGTCGGCCAGGTGGTCCTCCGGCCGGGCGACGGGGACCGGTGTGAGCTGGATGGCAGCGTGGGCGGCCTGGAGCGCGGTGACGGTGAACCCGTTGGGCGCGAACCGCGACGCCGGCCCAGACCCGGCCTCGACCAGCGCCCGGTCCCAGCGCTCGCGCCGCTCGGGTGGGAGCAGTTCGAGCGCGTCCCACACCCCGTCCAGGCGCGACTGCCGGATGGCCCGGTCGATGGCGATGGACCACAGCACACAGCTGTCACCGGCCAGCGGATCGGCGTGGGTGAGCTCGGCGACCGCCCGGGCACCGGCGGCGATGGCCTCGTCGTCGCCGAGGTGGGTCAGGGCGACGGGTGCCGTGCGCATCAGCGCACCGTTGCCGGCGGCCCCGCGCGGCTGTCGGGCGTACAGGGCCGCTGCTGCACGGGCCAGCTCACCTCCGGTGCTGACCGAGCCGAGGACGGCCCGGGTGGCGTTGCCCATGTCCGGCGGCGACGAGCGGTACCAGGCGAGGAAGCGCTCACCGATCGCGTCCGGGTCGAGGCTGCCCGCGGCAGCCACCTCGGCGATGCCGATCGCCATCGAGGTGTCGTCGGTCCACTCCCCCGGCGCGAAAGGCCCGAGCCCGCCGCCGATCATGTCGACCTCGCCGATGGGTGCGGAGCTGAACTCGTAGCCCGCCCCGAGCGCGTCACCGACCGCAGTGGCGAGCAGGGTCCCGGCGATGCGGTCGTCCTGGCTCACCTGCCACCTCCATCCCACGCCGACCCGGTCCCCGCAGCTGCACGGGTGGTCGTGCGAACACCACAGTAGGGTCGGCGCCGCCGCCATGGGCCTCCCCGTCATCGCGCGCCCCCCCATCGCCGTCCCCGATCATCGCGCGCCCCATCGCCGTCCCCTGCCCCGAGGACCCCCGCCGTGACCTCAGGTCCGAACGCCTCCCACCCCCGGTTCCTGGCCCGGGACAACCGGTTCGTGGTCCGTGCCGAACTGCCTGACGGCGAGGTGGTCCGCGCCCACCTGCCGAACACCGCCCGGCTGCACGACCTGCTCATCCCCGGGGCGCCACTGCGGCTGGCACCCACCGACGACCCCGCCCGACGGACCGCGTGGACCGTGACCCGCGTGTGGGACGGCACCTGGGTGGCCCTGACCGCTGACACCGCCTCGGCGCTGGTCGCCGATCACCTCGCGGCCGGCAGCCGGCTCCCTGGCTGGCCGGCCATCACCGAGGTACGCCGCGAGGTCGCCCACGGACGGCACCGACTCGACCTCGAGGTGACGTTGGCCGACGGTCGGCGCGCGTTCGTGGAGGTGAAGTCGCTCAGCCGTGCGAAGGACCGGGTCGCGCCCCTGTCCAGCACCCCGTCCTCGCGAGGGGTCGGCCACCTCGCGGCACTCGCACGGCTGGCACAGACGGGCACGCCCACGGCCGTGGTCTTCGTGGTCCAGCGTGGCGACGTCGACGTGCTGGACCTCACAGCCCCAGCTGACCCTGCCTGGCAGACAGGGGTCGCCGAGGCCCGGACAGCCGGGGTCCACGTCGTGGCCTTCGCCTGCGAGGTCGACGAGCACGATGCGCGGCTCGGCCGGGAGCTCGAGGTTCGCGACGGCAGCTCGGCCATGGCCGAGGTGCTCGAGCATGGTCGGACACCTCGGTCGCTGGCTTCTGCCTACGCCGGATCGGTGGTGGTGCTGCGGACCGAGGAGGCGGGGCCGGTGACCATCGAACCGGTGCCCGACGGCGTCGGCCCGGGCCACCTCCCGGAACTGCTGCCGCCGAAGACCCGGCACCTGTACGTGATCACCGCGTGCAACCCGCGGTCGCGGTTGCTGAGCGAGGCGGAGAACGCGGAGAGGAACCGGCGACTGGTGGCGGAGCTCGAGACCCGCGGCCTTCGCTGGGTGACCGCCGACGGGAGCGCACCAGACGGGTCCTGGTGGGAACCGGGCTACGGGATCATCGACGGTGACACGGCCGAGGTGCTCGCGTTGGCGCGCCGGTTCGAGCAGCTGGCGGTGTTCGAGCTCACCAGGACCCGGCTGTGGGTGCGATGGACCGCACCCGGAGCCGTGCCCATCGAGCAGGGCTGGCGGATCGCCGTGCCGTGAGACGTCGGCGGCGACATCACGACCCACCCGGACGCGAGCTTCAGTCCTCGTCGTCCTCGTCGGGACCGAACAGCTCGTCCGCCCAGGGTTCGACCCCGAAGCCGCCCATGGCGTCGAACCCGGCGAAGTCGAGGTCGGCATCCAGGTCGGGGTCCAGGTCATCGATCGCGTCGCTGGCGGAGTCGCTCCAGTCGTCGGTCCAAGAGCGCTGGTCGAGGGCGGAGCGGGACCCTGATAGGTCCACGCCCGACCGGTGCTGCGGTCGAGACCGAACCCACCGACGGCGTGTGACGGGCGGTGCCAGAGGCACCGCCCGTCGACGACGTGTCACGATGCGACTCAGTCGGCATCTCCGTACTTGAAGGACACCTTGACCTTCGCGCGGTACGCCACCACGGCACCGTTCTCCAGCGTCATGTCGAGCATCGACACCTCGGCGACGCGAAGATCGCGGAGCGAGGTACCCGCACGCTCGACCGCTGCTGCAGCGGCGCGCTCCCAGGATTCCGTGCTGGTGCCGACCAGTTCGACGACCTTGTAGACGCTCTCGGCCATATCTCGCTCCTCGTCCTCTCGGGATCCTCTCGAGTACACCCCTGACTGTTGTCGAGCGCTCACGACGGGTCAAGGGCAGAGCGGACCGACCTGGACACTCGACCCGGCGTGAGGTGCCCGAGACCACTGCCGTCACGTCATGCTCCCTGCGGCATGGCCGCACCTTCGCGCGGAGCGTGCACGGTCACGGCGCGTGACCCGTTCCCCACCGCATCGCTGCACAGCATGTGGCACGGTCCTTTCCCGGAACGACCGTCGGAGGTGCGGATGGACGCCATCCCACAGCTCGTCGGTCGGGCCTCCACGCCGGACACCGACGTCCAGCCGACGCGACCCGACCCCCTCGTCACCTTCTACGAGGACGCGAGGTTCCTCGCCGCCTCCGTCCGTGGCTTCCTCCTCGAAGCGCTCCGCGCCGGCGAGACCGTCGTCGTCGTGGCCACCCCGGAGCACCGGGAGGCCTTCGAGGAGGCGCTCACCGCCGCGGGCCACGACGTCGGGAGCAGCCGTCGGACGGGTCGCTACGTCGAACTGGATGCCGCCAGCACCCTGACAGGGCTGGTCGCCGACGGTGAGCTGGGAGCCGACCGGTTCGAGGAGGAGATCGCCGGGTTCGTCACCGCCACGGCGGCCGCCTCCAAGGGCCTGCGCATCTACGGTGAGATGGTCGCGCTGCTGTGGCAGGACGGCGCCCACGCCCTCGCGCTCGAGCTCGAGGACCGCTGGAACGCCCTGCTCGACCAGGTGACCTTCCCGCTGTGGTGCGGCTACCCGCTGACGGCCTTCGACACCCCGGAAACCACCGCCCGGTTCCACGACGTCTGCGCCCGCCACACGGTCGTGACCACCGACAGCTACAGCTCGCTGGCCGTCGCGAACCCGGTCACCGACGGCGTCGTGTTGCTCGGCGCCCACGAGCCCGGGGGCTGCCCGAACTGAACCGCTGCGTCGGCCTCATCCGACGCCCGCGTGAGCGACGAACACCGCCACTGCAGCCGGGTCGGCTCGCTCTGCGGTGTGCTCGACGTGCCACAGGCCGCAGGCCCGTACCGACTCCTCGGGAGCGGAGCGGCCGAGCCAGGTCGCCGATGGTGGGTCGACTGGCTCGTCGGCACGCTCCGACAGCGTGGCGATCAAGCCCGCCACCATCGCCGCTCGCTGCTGCCGGTCCACCACCTCGAGCCACAGCAACGGCATGGCGCCGATCCGTCGTGATACCTCCCGCTCAAGGTCGGCTTCCGCCGTCCGGACCATCCGAGAAGCGGTGTCACCGCTCCCCCAGGTCGCCGCGGCCGCCGACCAGCGTTCGTCACTGGCGAGCAGCGCGGCACCGAGCAACCGCCGCAGCTCGGAGCGTCGGTGGTTGCCCGCCCCGGGGTTCGGCCCGGCGACCGAGCCCCGGTGCTGCGCGAGACGGGTCCACAGCAGCACCGGGGAGCCCACCTCGAGCCCATGGGAGCCGACGAAGGTGACCCGTGGGGTTGCGCCGTCGCTGCGGTGCTCTCCCTCCTCGAACAGCAGGAACACCCCGTGCTCCGGCCATCCGGCCCGCGACGAGGCCTGGCTCAGCAGCCGCGGACCTCCGACGCGGGCGCGGATCACCTCGATGGCGGCGTAGCAGCGGTCGAGTAGCTCGGCCCTGGACGTCGGCATCCCAGCTCCTGCTCGGTCGCGGACGGGCACTTGGGGGCGGGAGCGCCCGACGGGTCACGGCCCGGCAACGGCCGCGACCGGTCGGCACACCGACCTCAGGCGCTCGCGCCGGCCAGCTCGGCCCGCCGCGCGAGCGCCAACTCGCGGATGCGGGCGATGTCCTCGTCGGTGTAGACCCCGTTCACCCCGGAGATCGTGGCCAGCTTCATGCCGGGCTTCAGCCCGAGCCGGTAGATCTCCTTGACCTTCTCCCACTCGATGGCGCGACCGACGGTGAAGGTCTCGTAGCGGCCCTCCAGCGCCAGCACCACGGTCTCGGCCAGGCACGCGTACGCCACACCCGGGGGCAGCCCGATCCCGCGCATGTGCACGTCCTCGCCGGGCAGCTGGATCTCACCGGACTCCACGACCAGCACGTCGGGCCGCTTGGCCACGTCCTCGGCCGACAGATCGAGGGGACGGGCGACGTCGGTGATCACGCAGCCGGGCTTGACCTGCATGATGTCGATCACCCGCTTGCCCGCGCCGGAGGTCGCCGTGACGATCACGTCCATGTCGGCGAGGTGTCCGTCGGGGGGGGCGGCGATGTGGATCTGCGCCCGCGGCTCGTCCTTCTCGATGTCGCGCTTGAGCGCCAGCAGCTTGGCGGACTCCGGCGACACCAGCCACAGCTCGTCGCTGGAGAGCGCCAGCAGCCGCGCGCATACCGACCCGATCGATCCCGTGGCGCCGACGACCATCGCCTTGCCCTTGATCCGGCCCTGGTCGTCCAGTTCGGCGATCCCCAGCTTGAGCACCGCATCGCGGGCGGCCCACAGCGCACCGGACGCGCTGTAGCTGTTGCCGGTGGTCACCGGCAACGGTGCACGGCGAGCCACGGTCACCCCAGCGTCGCCGACGACCTTGGTGAAGGCGCCGAGCCCCATGACCTGAGCACCGAGCTTGCGCGCGGTCTCGGCCGCCGCGAGCAACCGTCCGTAGGTGAACTCGGGCCGATGTGCCATCAGCTCCTTCGGCGTCCCACCGACCGTGATCAGCCAACCCTCGGCCTCCGCTCCGGTCGGCGATGTGATGCCGGTGATGTGGCTGTAGGTGAACGGCGGCAGGTAGGCCAACGCTTTCTCCATCGCGTCCATGGCCGGTCCCGGCGCGTACTTCGCCAGCGTGCCCAACGGCTCGACGCTACGGAAGTACTCCTGAGAGAGCGGGTGGATCACGAAGGCGAACCGGCTCTTGCGCTTGGGGCCGTTGGGGTAGAGCGTCCGCGACTCGAGGCCGGCGGAGACGATCATGTCGAGCAGGTCGTCGTTGGTCAACGTCTCGTGATCCGGCGCGAGCGCGACCATCATCGCCTCGAGCATCGCGGCGTTGACGGTCACGTCGAAGGGCTGCGGGGTCGTGTCCAGCACCATGTCGACGCCTCGGCTGCCGAGCTCGGCCAGGCGCTCCTCGGAGATCGAGGACGAGACGAGGGTCTTGCCAGCCAGGTCCTCCAGCCCGAAACCGATCAGCTCCTCGTAGGTCGCGACCACCACGTCGCAGTCGCGGGCAGCCTGCCGGGCCAGCGCGTGGCTCAGCCGATGCCCCGGGCTGCGCAGTGTGACCTTCAGAGGGTCGGGCACCCACCCGTAGGGCACGGACGCGGCCTTGGCAGCCAGCCCGAGCACCGGGTTGGCGTCCAGGGTCGCTGGGACGTCGAGCCGCAGCAGCGGGTCCGCGAACTGCAGGTTCTGGGTGAACTCCTTGAGCACCCGGGTCGTGCGGTCGTGGTTGAGCCCCCCGAGCACCACCGTCCGGGCGTTCGAGAAGTAGCCAGGCATCTCCTGCTCGACCCGTCGTATCGCCCACTCCTGTAGGACGTCGTACAGCGTGCGACCGTCGACCACGGGCACCGCGGAGGTCGCCCCCCGGACCTGATCGATGCCGTCGGGGTCACCGTTGTACAACCCGAGGGCCTGGGCCTCCCGGAGCCCGGTCAGGGCGATCGCATCGGCGGTGTCCGCCCACGACACCAGCAGCTCGGCTGCGGCGTCGAGGTCACCGTCGGACCCGACCCGCACGATGCGGAAAGGCCGGTTGAGGAAGGTCACCTCGGTGTCGTAGTCGCGCTGCGACGAGGACAGGCTCACGTTCACGACGGTCGCGCGTTGTGCGGTGCTCATCGGTACTCCCCTGGGGTGCGGTGTTCCCATCCGGATCAGACCATCGCGGAGGCGTCGATCTCCGGGTGCTCCTGCATGAAGTCGAGCAGCCGGCCGGCGTAGCTCTCGAAGGGTGGGCACTCCACGCCGGTACCGGCGAGATCGGCCACGGTGTGGTCGGTGGCGTAGGTGGTCGGGGCTTCCAGGTAGTCGATCGTCTCGGCTGGCAGCCCGAGCAGCCACTCGAGGCCGGGGACGTGGGTGAGCGCGGCCTTGGTCAGCCCGAGCGGCAGCGGCACCCACGCCAGGCGCTTGCCGAGGTGGCGCGCGAAGATCTCACCGATCTCACGGTTGGTCGGTGGCTCGGGGTCGGTGAGGGCGTAGGTCCGACCGATCGAGGTCTCCAGCACCGAGAGTTGGTCCATGGCCTCGATCACGAAGTCCCGCGGGACCACCGAGGTGGTGTGGTCCTCGTTGACAGCTGGGAGGACCGCCACGGGTAGGGGCTGGCGGCGCATGAACTGAGCGTAGAAGTAGGGACCGTCGTACTTCTGGGTCTCGCCGGTCCGGGAGTCGCCGACCACGATGCCGGGGCGGTAGATCGTGGCAGGCAGGCCCTGGTCCATCGCCTCTCGGACGAGCTTCTCCGCGGCGAACTTGGTCGAGTCGTAGTGGTTGTGGAAGGACTGGCCCTCGTCCAGCATGTCCTCGGTGAAGCGTCCCTGGTAGCGCCCGCTGACGTAGCAGGTGCTGATGTACTGCAGACGGTCGAAGGACGGGCGGGACCAGCAGAACTCGAGGACCCGGGCGGTGCCGTCGACGTTGACGCGTTGCGCGAGCTCCGCAGGGGCCGCCAGGTCGTACACCGCGGCCAGGTGCCACACCTCGGTGACCTGGTCGAGGAGCTCGGTGTGGACGGGGTCGACGCCCAGATCGGGCTCGGTGATGTCACCGGTGACCAGCTCGGTCCGTCCGGCGACAGATGGATGTGCAGCCTCGATGCTCTGCAGCCGTTCCTCGGCCGTACCCAGATGGTGCGGTTGCACCATGCAGACCGCCTGCACACCCTCGCGTCGCGCGAGGAGCCGCGGCAGGAGCGCCGAACCCAGGAACCCGGGGAACCCTGTCATGAGTAGGGCTGTCATCGCATCATCTCCATGGGCCATCGACCGTCACCGAGGGCCCAGAGCCGGTCCAGCTTCTCCCGTGGCGGACCCGCCAGCCATGGCTGCCGCCACCTGTCGTGCAGCTAGGAGCAGTGAACACGTCCTGGCTGCCATACAACCCTACCGACCGGCACCGCTCGACCCCTCCGAAAGTCCCTAGGCGCCCCGCTACGTTCGGCACATGGGACGCGTCCTCGGACCATTGCTCGTCGTCGTCGGCCTCGGCCTGGTCGTGGTCGGGCTGCTCGCCTGGAGCGGGGCCCTGGGCTGGTTCGGACGGCTGCCCGGCGACCTGCGCGTCGAAGGGCAGCGCTCCCGGCTGGTCGTCCCGATCACCTCGATGCTGCTGGTGTCGGTGGTGCTGACGGTCGTGGTCAACGTCGTCCTGCGCTGGCTTCGGTGACCGCCTGCACGCCCGGGGCCATCTCCCCTTGACACCGTTCGGCCGCCGAACGACGGTGGAAGCAACCGCGAGACCGAGGTGACGACATGCCTGCGAAGAGGCTGCACACACTGCTGGACGAGCAGGGCATCGACTACGAGGTGCAGGAACACCCCCACGCGGTGAGCGCCCAACGACTGGCCGCCACCGAGGGCATCAGCGGCCACATCGTGGCCAAGCCGGTCATGCTCTCGATCGGCGGGGAGCTGGCGATGGTCGTGATCCCCGGATCGGAGTTGCTCGATCTGGAGCGGGCCCGGGAGGTGTTCGGGGGCAACGAGGTGCGCCTGGCCGAGGAGGCGGAGTTCAGCGAGGTGTTCGACGACTGCGAGCTCGGAGCGGAGCCGCCCTTCGGTCACCTCTACGGCCTCCCGACCTTCCTGGACGAGGACCTGCGGTCCCAGCCGCGGATCGTGTGCCGGGACGGCACCCACACCCAGACGGTGACGATCGCCATGACCGACTACCTGCTACTGGTCAAACCGGAGATCGTCGACCTCGCCCACGGCGCCGCCTAGCCATCCCTCGGCTCGGAGGTGTCGGACCCCGCTGCCGCACGGCCGGCAGCGGGTGAGCCACCGCGCAACCGATCGGCGAGTTCGTCCAACCCGACCGCCTCCACCGCCTCCGGATCCCCGACGACCACCAGCAACGAGCGAGCACGGGTCGCGGCGGCGTAGATCGCCCGCCGCAGTTCCTCCCTGCGGTCACCTCGCGACGGGTCGATGTCCAGGCCGAGCACGACCACGGGGCGCTCCATGCCCTTGAAGGAAGCGCTGTTGGTGGCGACGGGACCACCGGACAGCATCTCCTGCGCGACCGCTTCGTTCTCGCCGCGACGGGGGTTGTGGAACAGCCACAGCACCGCGAGTTGGTCGTCGGCGATGCGCTCCTCCCGCTGCAGCCGCCGGGCCACCTCGCGCGTCCGGGCGACGACGCGATCGGTGGGTACCGGCACCACGCGCACCTCCGGCCCGTCACCGGCGACGCAGTCGAGCTCGACCGCACCGAAGCCGGCGGCGAAGGCGGCGATCGCGCGGGAGTTGCGGAAGTTCTCGGTCAGCTCGTGCTCCACCTCGAGGAACTCCGGCAGCGCCGCGTCGGCGTCGAACAGGTCCTGCTGCCCGTCGGCGAAGGCGTACCACCGACCCTCCCGGGCGACCAGGCCGGCCACCGCCAGGACCCACAGCTCCGAGAGGTCCTGGGCCTCGTCGAGGACGACGACGTCGAACTCGCCAGCGGTGACCGCAGGGGTCAGCAGACCCGGCAGCATCTCGTGGTACCAGCGCGCCGGATCGACGGGTGGGTCGGACGCGGCCGCCGCAGCCGGTGCGCGACCGGCCAGGTCCGCGACGTGGGTGACCACGACCTGACCGGTGGGGTCGGAGGTCACCTGGTCGGCCAGCGGGCTGCCGATGGCGGCGAGCTCCTCACGCAGCGCGGCACGCAGCCAGTGGGACAGCACGACGTTCCAGCAGACCAACAGCACCCGTTGGCCGAGCGAGGCGTACTGGGCCGCCGCCTCGAGCGCCAGCACCGTCTTGCCCGTGCCCGCCGCGCCGCGGACGAGGACGTGGGGGTGGGCGGCGAAGTGCCGCAGGACGTTGCGGTGGGACTCGGTGTGGATCCGGATCCGGGCCTCGTGCTCGTCCACCGCGGCGGCCAGGGTCGGACGTCCGGCGCGGTCGCGGCCTCGGAGCACCGCCGCGATCCGCTGGACACCCGCTTCGCCGAGCGGTTGCTCTCCCGACGTCAGGGCCCCACAGGTCCGGCGGTAGTGCAGCTCCAGCTGGTCAGCCACCACCGCATCCCACAGCTGCGCCGCCCCGAGCACCGGCTCGCCCGGCGCCTCCAGCCGGCACTCGGGCGTGCCCACGGCCCAGCGCAGCGCCACCGTCGAGGTGGGGACCTCCGCCGCCTCCAGCGCGCGGCGTAGTATCGACCGGGTGCGCTTGGCCTGGGCCACCGGGTCACGGATCTCTCGGGACGCACCCTCCCGGCGCCGCCAGACCGCGCGGGAGGCGTCGTAGGAGATGGTCCCGCCCTTGACCTCGACGACCATCACGCCGTGGGCCGGGTCGATGAGCACCAGATCGGCCTCGGCCTCCTCGAGCCTCCCCCCGCCACCGATGGTCATCGCCACCTGCGGCAGCACCAGGACGCGCTCATCGAGCTGTCCGACCGCCCAGCGCCACAGGCTCCGCTCCGCGGGCACCGTGTCCGGTGTCCACCGCGGCTCGACCGGCAGTGAACGGCCCACCCCGTGCCCTCCCCAGCGTCGGTGCGATGATGCGACCCTAGGTGTCGGCATCAGCGGCCTCGAGGTGGAGGACACCATGACCGAGCAGGTGGAGCAGCGCACCGACGACGGCGAGGTGGCGTGGTGGCGGCGGCGTCGGGATGCGGAGGCTTTCGCGCAGGCCCAGGAGCGCCTCCGTAGGCCCATGACCGTGCTGGCGCTGGTGTTCGCCGTCGCGCTGGCCGTGG
>PWEU01000405.1 GCA_003554005.1 Nitriliruptoraceae bacterium | reverse complement strand
GTGGGCCGGGCGGGGCTCGAACCCGCGCCTGACGGATTATGAGTCCGCTGCTCTGACCAGCTGAGCTACCGGCCCTGGGTGGCAGAGCGTACTGTCGCTCCGCGCAAGCCCGTACCGTCCGCCCCAGCCCCGACAGGAGCACCGATGCACGTCACGAAGTTCCCCCAGTCCTGCCTGGTGGTCGAGACCGACGGTGTCCGGGTCGCGATCGACCCCGGCACGTTCGTGACCGCCCGCCACGACCTCGAGGAACTCGGGGAGCTCGACGCGGTCCTCTACACCCACCGCCATCACGACCACCTCGACGTCGAGGTGGTGGACCGCCTGCGGGAGCGGGGCACGACGCTGTTCGGCAACGCCGATGTGGTGACCTTGCTGGGCGAGGACCGCTGCACCCTGGTCGAGGACGGCCGGCCCTTCACCGCGGCCGGGCTCCCTGTCACACCCCACGACCTGCCCCACGTGGTGATGGTCGACGGCGCGCCCGGCCCGCCGAACACCGGGTTCCTCCTGGCCGGGACGCTGTTCCACCCGGGCGACGGGATCGAGCTGACGGGCGTGTCCGTCCCGGCGGCGGCCATCCCCATCGTGGGCCCGTCGATCAGCTTCCGGGACGCCTACCGCTTCGTCGAGCAGCTCGGCGCACGGCACGTCATCCCGATCCACTACGACGCCTTGGTCGCCGACCCGGACCAGTTCGCGCGGGTGTGCGACCTGGCGGAGGTCCACGTGCTCCGTGACGCCGAGGGCGTCGAGCTACCGGTCAGCTGACCAGCCATGGTCGTCGACCGTGACCGAGCACGGAGGCGTCGGTGGGAACCCTTCTCGCCCTGCTCGCCGCCGCGGGCTTCGGCATCTCCGACGTCACCGGTGCCGTCGCCGCCCGGAGGACCTCGGCCCTGACGGTGACGCTCGGGATCCAGGCCGTCGGCATGGTCGCGCTCGTCCCGGCGCTGTGGCTGGTCACCGGGACGAGATCGACGCAGGCCCTGGTCATCGGGGGGCTGGCAGGTGGTCTCGGCGCGATCGGGCTGGTCATCTACCTGCGCGCCATGGCGGTCGGCCCGATCGGCGTGATCTCACCGGTCTCGGCGCTGGTCGGGGCCGGCGTCCCGGTCGGCTGGGGCGTCGCGCTGCTCGGCGAGCAGGTCGGGCCGCGACAGCTGACCGGCATCCTCCTCGGACTGCTCGCGGTCGCCGCCGTCGCTTACGTCCCCGGTAGCTCGATCCGCAGCGATGGCGCGCGCAGCGTCCTCCAGGCGTTGGTTGCCGGCGCCGCCTTCGGGCTGTTCTTCGTGACCCTCAACGCCTCCCCGCCCGGCTCGGGGCTGTGGCCGCTGCTGGGTGCCCGGATCGTGGCGATCGCGGTGTTGTTGGCGGCGGTGCTGGTGCGGCGCCGCCCCCTGCTCCCCCGCGGGGTGGGTGGGCTGGTGGTCATCAGTGGGATCGGTGACGTGCTGGCGAACGCGCTGTTCCTGGCCGCGACCCGGGTGGGCCTGCTCAGCCTGGTCTCGCTGCTCCCCTCGCTGTACCCGGTGATCGCGCTGCTGGTCGCGCGCTGGTGGCTCCAGGAGCGGCTGACCGGCACCCAGGCGGCCGGCGTCCTGGCCGCACTCCTGGCCACGGCCCTGCTCGCTGGTGGCGGCTAGGCTGGAGGTGTCGAAGGGCAGGAGGCCTTATGGAGAGGGGTCCCATCGAGGTCATCGTCCTGTCCTTCCCCGGGATCGGCCGACCCGAGGGCGTCGACGTCGCGGTCGAAGCGATGCGCGAGGTCGGTGACATCCGCCTGATCAGCGCGATGACCATCACCCGTCCCCTGCAGGGTGACGCAGAGGTCGAGCAGGTCGCCGCCTACGACGACGTCGGCGACGTGACCGCCGACATCGTCGGCTACGCGGCCGTCGGGATGCCCAACGCCGATGCCGTGGATGCCGCCGTGAACTCCGTCACCCCCGGCTCGACCGCCGTGCTGTTCGTCGTCGAACACGTGTGGGCGGGCGGCTTCGCCGCTGAGGTGCGGGCCGCCGGTGGCAGACTCGTCGACTCGGTCCGACTGACCGAGGATCTGCTGGATGCCGCTGAGCGGGTGCTCGGCGAGGACTCACCGTCCCGGCCGAGCTGACCCCGCGGCACCGGGCGGCTCGAGCACCCCGGCTGCCACGGCCGCCGCGGCGTAGGCCGCCGCCAGGCTGTCGGTGGTCTCGTGGGCGTTCAGCCCGCTGGGGTTCGGCACCAGCCACAGCTCCGCACCGTCCAATGCGCTCGCCTGGAGGCCGAGCTGAGCACGCGGGGTGCCGAAGGCGGTCCGGTAGGCCGTGACCCCGGCGATCGCGACCACCCGGGGACGCCAGGTTCCCAGGCGTTCGCGCAGCGAGGCTGCACCGGCCCGCAGCTCCTCGGTGGACAGCTCGGAGGCCCGTGCGGGGGCGCGTGGGACCAGGTTGGTGATGGCCACGCCACGTTCGAGCAGATGGACGCGGTCCTCTGCCGTCAGCCCGGCGACGCGATCGAGCTCGCGATCGGTGATCCCGGCCCGGTGCAGGGCCGGGTAGAACCGGTTCGACGGGTGCGCGAAGTGGGTACCCGTCGCCGCCGTCCACAGGCCCGGGTTGATCCCGACGAACACCAACCGCGGCGGGACCGTGCCCACCAGGTCGGGCACGGTCGCGTCACGGAACGCCTCGAGCTCCGCCCTGCTGAAGCGCACCACATCCTCGCCGACCGTGTCCGTGGTTCGGCGCGCCACGCTACCGGCGGTGGCGTCCCGTGACCGGACACCAGCGAGCACCCGATGGCCACTGGCTCGGGGCTCCGGCCCGACTACCATCACGGCCCGACGACGACCGACCATCCGGGGATCACCGTG
>PWEU01000240.1 GCA_003554005.1 Nitriliruptoraceae bacterium | reverse complement strand
TAAACACCTGCGACGATCCGCCTCCGACGCCTCGTAGGAGGGTCGGATCGACATCACGAGGCTCAACCCCGCGGACATGACCACCGGGCCAAGGGGAACACCGAACGGTGGTATGGGACACGGAGGCTGTCTGGCTCCGGAGCACCGTGCCCGAGAACATCCGGAACCTACGCACGTAGAGCCCAGCGCTTCGGGATCGCGGGACCCGGGTTCGACTCCCGGCAGCTCCACTTCCACACACCCGGAAGCCCACCGTGCTCCGAGGTGTTCCCAACTCGTGTGATGGACGCACCACGGCGACCGGCCATCAAGGGCCGAGCTGTGGGGACGGGCGACCGGCCGCCACCTCAACAAGGAGGTGCGGAACGGGTCCCGTCCAGGCGACCATCCCACGTGACCCAGCGCATCGTCGCTGCAGAGACGAGCCCCCGCCGAGTACTCGGCGGGGGCTCAGTCGTGCCCTGCGGCGCATCGCGGCGCCGCCGTCCTGCTCGTCGGGCCGGCCGCACCGTCGGGCCGCACCGCCGTCCTGCTCGTCGGGCCGCACCTGTCCGGATCGCCGCCGAGCGGCACCCGCCCCGGGCTGGTCTCAGCGCCTGGGGTCCAGCACGACCTTGCCCTGGGCCACGCCGCTCTCGACGAGCTCGTGCGCTCGGGCGGCCTGCTCCAGCGGGAGCACCTCGGCGACCTCGACCGTGACCTCCCCGGTGCGCACGAGGTCGTCGATGCGCGCCAGATGGTCACGGTCCATCCACGAGTCGAGCATGGCAGCCTGTGCACCGCGGGCGGCAGCGGCGTCCTGGTCGGGCTGCCCGACCAGCGTCACCAACCTGCTGCCCGAGCCGAGCGCGGCGAGCGACGCGGCGGTCACCGGCCCACCGACCGGGTCGATCACCAGGTCGACGGTGCCCACCTCGGCGATGACGTCGGTGGCGCGGAAGTCGTGGATCTCCCTCACGCCGATCCGTTCGAGGAGCTCCCGCGCCTCGGCGACGTCGGAGGCGATGACGTGGGCGCCGAGGTGGAGAGCGAACTGAGCGGCGAGGTGTCCCACCCCACCGCCTGCCCCGTGGATCAGTACCCGCTCCCCGCGAGCGGCTCGACCCACCTCGACGACCGCCTGCCAGGCGGCCAACCCGACCAGCGGGACCGCGGCGGCGACGACGTCGTCGAGCTCCTCCGGGACCGAGATGAGGTCGGCGGCGTCCACGGCGGCGAAGGTGCTGTAGGTGCCGCGGGCCGCCGACGACCGCCGACCGTGGACCCGGTCGCCGACAGCGAACCCGTCCACGTCGTCAGCCACCGCACGCACGACCCCGCAGAGGTCGAGCCCGAGGGTGCGCGGCGGGGAGTAGTACCCGTCGAAGCCGGTGCGTCGCAGTTCGAGGTCCGCGCCGTTGACGCTCGTGCCGTGGACCTCGACGAGCACCTCGCCCGGAGCTGTCGGGGGGACGGGGAGGTCCTCGACGACGAGTTGCTCCGGACCGCCGTAGGCGTGGATGCGGGCAGCACGCATCGTGGCAGGGATCGTCACAGCGACCTCGTGTTCGGCGTCGGGGGCACCACGGGTTCGGCGTCGCGGCCTGCTGCGGGTGGGTCGCCTCCGAGGTCGAAGGGCTGACCCGCCGCGGGCTGCGGCGCGACCGGGCAGCTGCCAGGATCGCGGTCCGGCGGCGAGGTCGCACGCAGCCACGTCCTCGTCTCCGGGGCGAGGCTGCGGGTGATGCCCGTCGAGCGGCGACGGGTGCTCGGCATCCGCTCGACATCCGCTCGACGGGCGCTCGCCGTCCGTCGTCACCCGTGGAGGGGCAACCGGCTCACGCCGTCGCGAC
This sequence comes from Nitriliruptoraceae bacterium, assembly GCA_003554005.1. Lineage (GTDB taxonomy): Bacteria > Actinomycetota > Nitriliruptoria > Nitriliruptorales > Nitriliruptoraceae > T1Sed10-7. The sequence goes on along the minus strand of PWEU01000240.1, from coordinate 1,037 downwards.
CCCTCGACCGTCCCCCACGTCGCCGAGGAGGGCGCCGGCGAGTTCACGGACGTAGCTCTCGTCGGGACCGGACGCGGTCACCGCCGACCGCCCGACCTGCTCGATGTCGCCCACCAAGGGCAGCAGCGGCTCACCACCGATGGTGACGATCACCCCGCCCGCCTCACGGATCAGGAGCACCCCGGCTGCGACGTCCCAGACCTTGGGGACCTTCGCGACCGAGGCCGCGGCCACGCCCTCCGCGACCATCGCCAGGTCCAGGGCCGTCGAGCCCATCACCCGCGGGTTCAGCGCCAGGCCGGCACCCTGCGCCCGGCGAGCGGTCCCCGTGGTCAGCATGACCGGGACGTGGCCGTTGACCGGGTCGCGCCAGGCCACGGGTGGGCGCACCTCCAGCCGTCGGCTGCGGCTGTGGTCCTCACGCCCGTCGAGCGAGGTCGTCCGGCTGATCACCTCGGCGCCGCCACCGACGATCGCGACGTAGCGCCGGCCGAGCACGGGCGCGTCCACCACGCCGAGCACGGGTTCGCCGTCGCGGAGCAACGCCACGGAGATGCACCAGTAGGGCAGCCGGTTGGTGAAGTTGGACGTGCCGTCGATGGGGTCGATCACCCACGTCCAGGCGGTCGTCGGGGAGCGTGTCCCCCGCTCCTCGCTCAGCACCCCGTGGCCGGGGTACGCGTCCATCAGCCGCGCACGCAGATGGTCGTCCACCGCGGTGTCCGCATCGGTCACCGGTGTGCCGTCGGCCTTCACGGTCACCTCGAGGTCGCCGCTGTCGGCGAGCAGCCAGCCGGCGACCTCGTCGAGCGCGGCGGTGAGCACGTCGCGAGCGACGAAGAGGTCGACGTCGTCTGGTCGGCCGGAGGCTGCAGTGGCGGAGGTCACGGAGGCACGGTACCCGGGCTGCGGCGCTACGGTCGCAGCGTGGTCGGACGGCTGGTGACCTCGCTCCCAGGGACGTGCTCGGTGTCGGTGAGGCGTTGAGGTCGGCCGACGAGAGGTGCCACGGTGACCAAGCGGGTGCGGATGACCGC
>PWEU01000278.1 GCA_003554005.1 Nitriliruptoraceae bacterium | reverse complement strand
TCGGTTCGCCACGCGGGCTCGCCCGGCTGCAGGTCCCGAGCGTGGTCGGGCAACTCGGCCCGTGCTGCGCGGTGGTGGGCGCGGATCGTCGCCAGGTCGGGATCGTGGACAACCTCGCCGTCCACCAGGACGGGGATCTGCAGCGGCCGCTCGTCGCCCGGTGGCACCTGTTCCCACGCCCGCAGCACCTCGGCGACCGCTCGGCCGCCCACAAGCCGGCGGCTAGCGGCCTTGCGGCCCCCGATCGTCGCCTTGCGGCCGCCTGCCTTCGCCACGGGGACACAGGGGGCGCCGGGGGCGGGCGCCCGGGCGCCCAGCTTGTAGACGAACCCCGCGGTCGGGGCGCCGCTGCCGGTGACCAGCCGCGTCCCGACCCCGTAGCTGTCGATCGGCGCGTCGGCGAGTTCGGCGATCCGGTGCTCGTCGAGGTCGCCCGACACCACGATGCGGGTCCCCGTCGCGCCGGCGGCGTCCAGCTGGCGGCGGGCGGCGCGGGCCTCCTCGGCGAGGTCGCCGGAGTCGATGCGGATGCCGCCCAGCGAGCTCCCGGCGACCTCGAGGGCGAGGTCGATGCCGCGGGTGGTGTCGTTGGTGTCGACCAGGATGGTGGTGTCGGGCCCGGACGCCTTGACCTGCGCTTCGAAGGCGCTGCGCTCGTCGTCGTGGAGCAGCACGAAGGCGTGGGCGGTGGTGCCCCTGGTCGGGACGCCGTGCCGGGCGCCAGCCGCGAGGTTGGAGGTGCCGTCGAACCCGACGAGATAGGCCGCACGGGCGGCGGCGACCGCGGCCTCCTCCTGGGCGCGACGGCTCCCGAACTCGAGCAGTCCTCGGCCGTCGGCCGCCGACACCACCCTCGCTGCGGCGGCGGCGATCGCCGAGTCGTGGTTGAGCACGCTCAGTACCAGCGTCTCGATGAGGACTCCCTCGGCGAAGGGTGCCGAGACCGTCAGCACCGGTGACCCTGCGACGTACAGCTCACCCTCTGGGTAGGCGTGGAGTTCGCCCCGGAAGCGGTAGGCGGCGAGCCAGGTGAGTGTGTCGGGGCTGACCACATGGGTTTCATCGAGCCAGGCCAGGGTGTCGTCATCGAACCGGAAGGTCGCGAGTGCCCGGACCAGGCGGCTCAGCCCCGCGACCACGCCGTAGCGTCGACCGGGTGGCAGCTGGCGGGCGAACACCTCGAACACGCACGGTCGGTCCGCCACCTCGCTCCGGAGCGCCGCATCGAGCATGGTGAGCTCGTAGCGGTCGGTCAGCAGTCCGGTCGACACGGTGGGGCCTCGGGGTGGGGCCTCGGGCTGGGGCCTCGGGCTGGGGCTTCGGGGTGGGGCTTCGGGGTGGGGCGGACACCTCGACGCTAACCGCCGGGGTGGGTCACTGTCACCGTGGCCATCGGGCCCCGGCCGAGCCGGGGGACCGACCGTGGAGCGCTAGCCTCGGCGCCGTCCGTGTCCCGCTGCTGCAGGAGGCCCGCCGTGGCCCTGTCCGAAGACGAGGTCCGCCACGTCGCGCGGCTCGCTCGCCTCGCCCTCACCGACGACGAGGTGGCGGCGTTGGCGCCGCAGCTGTCCGCCATCCTCGGCTACGCCGAACAGGTCGGCGAGGTGGCGGCAGGCGAGGTCGTGCCGACCACCCACCCCTTCGCGCTGGCTGACGTGACCCGGCCGGACGAGCGGGCGCCGTCCCTGTCACGCGAGGAGGTGCTGGCCGGAGCACCCGCCGTGGAGCAGGACCGCTTCGCCGTGCCGCGGATCGTGGCGGAGGAGGGCTGAGATGGCGGAGCTGACGGAGCTGACCGCGGCACAGCTGGCGGCCCGGCTCAGCGCCGAAGAGGTCACCGCGCGCGAGGTCGTGGACGCCCACCTCGACCGCATCGCCGGGCTCGACGGGGTCGTGGCCGACGGCGACATCTGGGCGGCCAAGCCCGCCGCTGAGCTCGGCGCCGACGAGCCCCACGCCTACCTCGCCGTCACCGCCGCTGCCGCGCGCGAGCACGCCGATGACATCGACGCTCGGCGGGCGGCCGGAGCAGCCCTAGGGCCGCTGGCCGGCGTGCCGCTGGCGCTGAAGGACGTGCTCACCATGCGGGGCGCGCCGACCACCTGCGGCTCGCGGATGCTCGAGGGGTGGGTCCCGCCCTACGACGCCACCGTGACCGAGCGGCTCCGGGCCGCCGACGTCGTGGTGCTGGGCAAGACCAACATGGACGAGTTCGCCATGGGCTCGTCCACGGAGAACTCCGCCTTCGGCCTGACCCGCAACCCGTGGGATCTCGACCGGGTCCCGGGTGGCTCCTCCGTGGGGTCGGCGACCGCCGTCGCCGGGCTCATGGCGCCCCTGGCCATCGGGACCGACACCGGCGGCTCGATCCGCCAGCCCGCGGCGCTGACGGGGCTGGTCGGGGTCAAGCCCACCTACGGCACGATGTCGCGGTACGGGCTCGTGGCCTTCGCCTCCTCGCTCGATCAGGCCGGGCCCTTCGCCCGGACCGTCGAGGACGCGGCGCTGCTGCAGTCGGTGACCTGGGGGCACGACCCCCGCGATGCCACCTCGGTCCCCGGGGCGGTCCCGGATCTGCTCGGCGGGCTGAAGGGCGGCGTGGCGGGGCTGAAGGTCGGCGTGGTGCGCGAGCTCCAGGGGGAGGGCTACGAGCCGGGGGTCGAGGTGGTGTTCGCCGCGGCCCTGGAGCGGCTCGCCGACCTCGGTGCGGAGATCGTCGAGGTGTCCCTGCCCCACGCGTCCTACGGACTGCCCGCGTACTACCTCATCGCCCCGAGCGAGGCGTCCTCGAACCTCGCCCGTTTCGACGGGGTGCGCTACGGCCTGCGGGTCGACGCGCCCACGGCGGAGGAGATGAACGCCGCGACCCG
>PWEU01000094.1 GCA_003554005.1 Nitriliruptoraceae bacterium | reverse complement strand
CCGACGCCGTCGCGCAGGGTGCCGTAGCAGGTGGCGAGCAGCCCTCGGCTCATCGGCACCAGGTGCGGGGTGAAGCTGACGGCGCCGAGCTCGCCCGGCAGCCAGCGTTCGATCTCGCCGGTGTGGCGGTGACCGGGGGCGCCGTAGGCGGTGAGGCTGCCGTGGACGTGGGCGAAGTGCAGGTGGTCCTTGGCCGCGCGGCCGGCGCCGGAGGTCCCCGACTTGGCGTCCACCACGATCGTGCCGGCGGTCAGCAGCGGGGCGAGGGGCGCCAGCCCCAGTAGGGTGGCCGTCGGGTAGCACCCCGGGTTGGCCACCAGCCCGGCGCCGACGATCCGGTCACGCTCGAGCTCGGGCAGGCCGTACGCGACGTCCGGTGCGGCCGCCTCGTCGCCGGCGGCCAGGTCGGGCCGGGGATGCGGTTCGCCGTACCAGGTCCGGAAGCCGTCCCGGCTCAGCCGGAAGGCGGCGGAGAGGTCGACCACCGGGGTCCCGGCGTCGTACAGCGCGGCGCCGAGCTCCAGCGCAGCCCCGTGCGGGGTGGCGAGCACGACCAGGTCCAGCTCGGTGAGCACCTCGAGGTCGATCTCGTCGAAGGTGCGGGGGCCGGCCAGGTTGGGGAACAGCCCGGCGATGGGCTCCCCCGCCTGGGACCGGGCCGCCACCACCTCGGCGTCCATGGCGGGGTGGGCGTCCAGCAGGCGCAGCAGCTCCGCGCCCCCGTAGCCGGAGGCGCCGACGACGCCGATGCGGTGGGTCACGAGCGACTCCGGTGGAGGTGGTGGACGGGGACCGGCGGGGTTCCGGGGCGACGCCGAGAGGATGCAGGATACTGCAGCTTCTTGCAAACCCACAGCACCGTGTGGGCCGCGTACCGTCATGGCCCCACCGCCGACCCTGACCGCGGAGCTGCCCGTGCCTGCCGAGCCCGCCACGCCGACGCCACCTCGCCACCCCGCCCTGGAGGCGATGCTGGCCCGTCCCCGCCTCTCGGGGTTGACCGTCGCCCCCGACGGCTCGCTGCTGGTGGTCGGCGTCGCGACCCCGGCGCCCGACGGCAGCCGGTACCGGACCGCGCTGTGGGCGGTGGACCCGGCCGGATCGGCGGCGCCGCGGCAGCTGACCCGCTCGGCCGACGGCGAGTCGACGGCCGCGTTCCTTCCCGGCGGCGACCTGCTGTTCACCTCGGCGCGCCCCGATCCCGACGCGGTACCGGACAGCTCGGAGCCTCCGGCGGCGCTCTGGCGACTCCCCCGCTCCGGGGGCGAGGCCGAACTGCTGCTGGCCCCCTCCGCCGGGATCCGCGGGGTGTGGGCCGCGGCGACGGCGGACGTGGTCGTGGTGGCTGCCGAGGTCCACCTCGCCGCCAACACGCTCGAGGAGGACGCAGCGCGCGAGCAGGCCCGACGCGACGCGCACGTCACCGCTCGGCTGTACGAGGCGGACGAGTACCCGGTCCGGTTCTGGGACCGGTGGCTCGGGCCCCGGGAGCCGGCGCTGTGGGTGCTGGACCTCGGCGCCGCCGCCGACACCGAGGTGGACGCCGGCCCGGCCACCGACGCGGCCGCCGACGTAGCCGCCGCCGACGTCGTGGCCGCCGATCCCGGTGGCCGGGTCCAGCTGCTGGCCCGGGGCGCCGGGCTGCGGGACACCGACGTGACGCTGAGCCCCGACGGCGCCACGGTCGTGACGACCTGGGCGCGCACCGGCCCGCGCCGCTCCCCCGTCGACCTCGTCACGGATCTGGTCGCGATCGACGTGGCCTCGGGCCAGCGGCGGGTGCTGGCCGACGACGGGCGCGCCTTCGGGTCGCCCGCGGTCTCCCCCGACGGCACCGAGGTGGTCTGCGTCGCGGCGGACCTGGGTGGCCCCGACCGCGCCCCCGACCACACGCTGGTGCTCCTGTCCCTACCGGACACCGAGGTGGAGCGGCTGGGGAAGCCTCGCGACCTCACCCCGGGCTGGGACCACTGGCCACAGGCACCGAGGTGGACCGCCGACGGCGACGGCGTGCTGTGCACCACCGATGACCACGGCCACGCGCCGGTGTTCCGGGTGGACCCCGTCAGTCGCGAGGTCGTCCGGCTGACGACCGACGGTGCCTACCAGGACCTCGCGGTGCCGGCATCCGGCTCCGGTGGCCGGGTGGGCTACGCGCTGCGCTCCACCGTGGCGACCGCACCCCACCCGGTACGACTCGACCTCGACGCCCAGGAGCAAGAACCCGTCGCCCTGGCCTCCCCAGCAGGAGACGATCCCGCCGACACCCGGGTCGAGCGGGTGATCGCCACCGCACCGGACGGAGCCGAGGTGGGCTCGTGGCTGGTGCTGCCGGTGGCTCGCGGGAACCGGGGCGACACGGATGGCGAGCCGCTGCCCCTGGTCGTGCTCCTGCACGGAGGACCCCTCGGCTCATGGAACGCCTGGCACTGGCGGTGGAACCCCCACGTGTGGGCCGCCCAGGGCTACGCCGTCCTGCTCCCCGCCCCCGCCCTGTCCACCGGCTACGGGCGGGCCTGGATCGAACGCGGCTGGGGCCGGTGGGGCCAGGCGCCCTACACCGACGTGATGGCCGCGGTCGAACACGTGGCCGCACGCCCCGACATCGACGCTGACCGGGTCGCCGCCGGCGGGGGATCCTTCGGCGGCTACCTCGCCAACTGGATCGCCGGTCAGACCGACCGGTTCCGCGCCATCGTCACCCACGCCTCCCTGTGGTCACTCCCCGGCTTCCACGGCACCACTGACCTCGGGCTGTTCTGGGAACGCGAGTTCGGCGACCCCTACCTCGACCCCGCCCGCTACCTCGACAGCTCGCCCCACCTCCACATCGGTCGCATCACCACCCCGATGCTCGTGATCCACGGGGAGCTGG
>PWEU01000315.1 GCA_003554005.1 Nitriliruptoraceae bacterium | reverse complement strand
CAGTCTGTGTCTCGAGTTCATGACCGGCAGGATGCGGCCGCAACGGTCACCTGTCCAGGTCCGCAGACGGCCTCGCAGGGCAGCCTAACGCCCAGAATCCGGCGTTTCCGTGTCAGGCGTTCCGGACCATCTCGGAGCGTGTCGGCGGGTGTCGGACGGTGCCTCGTGTCAGGAGCTCAGCAACAGCTGGCGGGGCGTGCGAGGTGCGCACAGACCGCAGGTTGCCTGTCACAGAACGGGTGCCTCGCCGGTCAGTCCCTGTCTGTCGGCATCCGACGGCACCGGGACGGCCGGCGCGACACGCCCCGGCGCCGACCGGGCCGTGCAGCCAGCGCACCGCTGTCACAATCCGGCCGCCGCCGGGGGACTACCTACACACCACCCGCAACGACAGGAGGACCCAGATGAACCCCGCCGCCACCCTGACCGCCCAGCCGCCGCAGCCCCCACACCCCGCCACCATGACCATCCCCGAAGCCGCCCGGCTGCTCGGCATCAGCCGCTCCGCCGCCTACCGCGCCGTCGCCCGCGGCGAAATCCCCACCATCCGCATCGGCCGACGGCTCCTCGTCCCCACCGCCAAGCTCTACGCCATGCTCGGCTGGACCTACAACCTGTCAGCGGTCCTAGAATGCTGAGTCTGAATCCACCGTTCTTGTCGGGTGAGGGGCGCGTTGCTGGGTGACGGCGGTGTCGAGGCGGTAGAGCTTCAGCGGGAGCGCGCCGGGGTGCCGTCGGAGGTGAAGGGCGGCATGAACCGCGTGTTCGGGGCAGGGTGACGCGCCCGCGGTGGCGGGTGGCGGGGCGGGGCCGGTCACATGGTCGCGGGGAGCGCTCGGAGTCGTTCGAGGGTGTCGATGAACGGCTGTTGCCAGGGCCAGCGTGCGGGCAGGTGCAGGGTGGTCCGTCGGGCGCTGCGGGTGAGCGGTCCGGGCATGGTCAACAGCCGGCGTCGGAAGGTTCTCGCGACCTATAGGGGTGGTGCTGGTGCGGCGGCGGGTGGGGTGCCGAGCAGTTGGGTCCAGCGGACCAGGTTGTGCGCGAGAGTAGTGGCGAGCAGCCAGGCGGCGTTAGCGTTGAACACTCCCGAGGGGCAGTGCACAAGTCCGGTGCCGTGCTTGAGGTCACGGATCGCCAGTTCGACCACGGCGTGTGCGCGGTGGTCCTGATCGAGCCCGACGGCGCCGCCGTGGCGGTTGGTCACGAACGCGTGGTGGCGCCAGGACGCGAACAGTGCCGGCAGGTTGGGGTCGTCCTCGATACGGGTGCGACGCACGATCAGCCGGTAGCCGATCCAGACGGTCTCGGCGACTTGGGCGGAGCCACCGGCGGTGTAGGCGATGTCGACCCACGCGTCATCATCATCGATGGCGTCGATCGCTGCGATGATCTTGGTGGTTCGGCGCACCGTGATGGAGAACTGCGCGCTGTGGTCCTCGCACGCGGTGATGACCTTGGAGGACCAGAACCCTGCATCCATCCGGAAGATCAGCGTTCCCGTGGCTCCAGCACGTCGGACCCGCCCGATCGTTTCGCGCACGAACCGTTGCGCCCCACGGCCGGTGTTGGCGCTGCCTTTGCGCATCCGGCCGTGCAGGACCTCGCCGGTCCCGGCACCCGTGGCCAGCAGCGGGTGCAGACCGAACTGGTGGGGGTAGCCGTAACCGGCACCTTGCTTGGCGTAGCCGTGAACCTCACAGACCGTGGAGTAGATGTCGACGAACATCGGCGCATCACCCGGGCCCGCCCCTGCAGCCCAGGCGCAGGTCAGCATCGTCTCGGTCACCTTGTCGAGCTGGCGGATGTGCCCGAAGGTGAACTGGCGTAGCCACGTCCCCACTGTCGACGGTGCGACGGTGTCGTGACCCAGCACCCGTCCGGTCGCCACGGCACGCAACAGCGCGACGTCGTCGATGCACTCCCCACACGCGACCAGCGTGTGGACCAGCGTGGCCAGCTTCCGGCCCGACCGGTAGCCGACCGTGACCGCCTCGTCGGTCACCTGCTCAAGCCCGAGCCGGCCCATCATCGTGCCCGTCAACAGCAGGCCCGCATCGGCCACCGCACGCTCGTCGTCGAACCTCACCGCGATGCTGTCGATGCTCTGCGAGACTGGCATCCTGAAGGTGCCTCCGTTGCGGCGGTGTGGTTGGCGTAGGAACCACCATTCTGACCGCTACGGAGGCACTTTCGCGTCAACCCCGACCGTTCACATCGGTGGATTCAGGCTGAGCACTTCGCGGTCGAAATCCGCCCCGCGCACCCCTACAAAGTTCAACCCCGGCTTGGCCGTCGGCAGGGCTTGGCGTCCGGGTCGTCCGTCGACTCAGGCTCGTACGAGGCAAGCACCCGAGTTGGGCTCGTCTGCGTACCAAGCGAAGGTGTGCCCTCCGGGTCACCTATCCGAGCCGACGTGGAGGACTACCCGAGTGCGCTCCGGAGCGACCGGTGCGCCGGCCGGCGGCTCCTGGCGCGCCACTCGCTGGTCGAACCCGATTGTGTTTCCAGTGACATCGACGCGAAGGCCTGCCGGCTCAAGCAGCGCTGTGGCAGATTCGACCGAAAGGCCAAGCACACTCGGGAGTCGCACCGTCCGTCTCGGGGTCTCTGCCAGCGATCGCCGAGCTTCATCTGCAGCGTGCAGCAGGCGATGGCCCAGCCACTCTGCACCATCGGCGTCGAGCTGCGTCCAGGTCCACGACAGGCAGGAGTCTCCACGAATCCCGACATCAACTATCCCGACATCTTGCAGCGAGGACGCTGCAGCAGCCGTCAACGAGGCGACTGCAGCTGAATCCGACTCGACGCCGTCTGAATCGCGCCTACGCACTCGCTTTCCTGCACGCACCGCTTTGAAGAAGGAAGCAATGGATGAGGAATTCACTTCACGGACTCCCAGATTGAGGAACCTAGGGGCGGGAAGGACCAGCGGACGGAGTCCCCGCCCCAGCACAAGAACCCAATCTATACGCGGACGGAGTCTGTGGCATAGCCGTTGCACGTACTGATGCCGTTGGTGGCCGTAAGGCTGGCGTTTCCGTAGTGCCAGCCGTACCGGGGAACAGCGTATGCATCAGTGCCGGTCCATTCTCGGCGAAAAAGGAGCGTTCCTCCTCCTGATCTGTTGCGGCTATATGTAGACGGTCCGACAACTGAGTAGCTCCAGCTATAGGCTGTCGCCCGAATCGAAAGGTCGAAGAACCCCCACTCCTGGTAGATGCTCTTGCCCTGCTTAAACATCCACATGAAGGCGTAGCCACAGTCTCCCGGAGTGACGCCTTGAGGAGACAGGTCATCGTCCGATCCTGGCGTCACTTCGTACTCCATCGGGACTAGAATGAGTTCGAGTTCTCCCCTTTCGTGGGCTGCCCGAAGGGTTGGATCTGTCGGCAATGGAACGGCAACATCATCGAACGCTTGATCTGGACTGTTCTCGGCTTGGGCGAGGGCTGCGCCAGGAAGTGCCAAGAGCATCATGACGGCTGCGAGAAAACTGAGCGAGCGAATGGCAAAAGTACGAGATATCACAACTTCCCCCCGTAGCTAGGTTACTGGCCGTACGCATCTGGATACACTAGGTACAAGCCGACATTTAGATTGTTTCGGCCCTATCGAGGCTGCCGCCGCCCGACGGGATCAACAGCACGAAGGTGGCCAATGCACCAAGTACGCAGCTCACCGTGGTGGCGCGGAAGCGTTTCACGTGGTCGCCTCTGGCTCTGGTCGTAGCAATATCGGCAACAGGTTGGACGCCGTCCACTGTTCAGGGTTCCGGACACCCACACGATTGCTCGCACCGGCCACGAACGACGCTAGAGAAGACCGCTGCCCGCCCAGCGAACCGTCCTGAACCCTCTCCACAGCCGCAGCATCCGCCACTTCAGAGAAGCACCTCTCCCGCTCGCGTCGTTCCTCGCGGCGCAAGTCCGGGCTGCTGCTGCTGAAGGGAGAGTTGGTCGAAGTGATTGGCATGTCCGTCGATCGGAGATGTCATGGACACCACCACAGCACGTGCGACCTCCGAGGAGGTGCTGGACCGGTTCCTCGCCAGCTACTGGACGCCACGCACCCGCGCCAACTACCGGTTCATCCTGACCCGATGGCTCGACTGGTGCCACGACCACGGCTACCACCCGGTCGGCGGCGCCGACGCCGCAGCGCTCGAGACCTTCATCGCCGAGCTCAAGACCGCCGGCAATGCACCCAACACGATCGTTGGACGGATCTCGGCGGTCTCGGCGTTCTACCGCTGGTGCGTGCGCGAACAGCTGGTCAACCGCAACCCGGTCGAGACCATCCGCAGACCGTCACGCCCGACCGAGTCGGCCACGGCCAGCCTGACCCGCCATCAACTCACCGACTGGCTCGCCGCCGCCGAGCACCGTGGCGGCGCATGGTGGGCAGCCGCGATGCTGCTCGGACTCAACGGTCTGCGGTGCGGAGAACTGATCGCGTGCAACGTCGAGAATCTCGGCAACCACTCATGGCATCACACCCTGAAGCTGACCACCACGAAGGGCGATCTAGGCCCACCGTGGTCGCCCTCGCGCCACCCACCATCCAGGCCGTGGAGGTCGCGATCGGCGGCCGGGACCGCGGCCCGCTGCTGCTCAACCGGGCCGGTCGGCGGATGACCGCCTACAACGTGCAGTACCTCGTGGGCACGCTCGCTCGCGAGGCCGACATCCCGGTGCACCTCACCCCTCACGGACTTCGGCACTCGGCGATCACCATCGGACTGGACGCTGGCGTGTCGCTACGCGACATGCAGGACTTCGCCCGCCACGCCGATCCGAAGACCACCCGACGCTACGACCGCTCCCGGCACGCGCTCAACCGCCACGCGACCTACGCCATCGCCCACTACCTCGCCGGCGGAAACCGAACAACCGCGTTGCCACCCCAATCCTGCGGGCCGAGGACCGCACTGCGGGGGAGACGCAGGCGCAACGAGCGAGTAGCGCCAACCATGAGGGCGTTTTATCCTGGTTGGCCCGCCAGGCCGTCGCGAGCGCCATCAGGGTCACGGGCACCGAGAACGTTCCGGCGTCGCCGTCACCGGTCTCAGGTCCGCACCTTGTCGGCGAACCGCTGCCGCGCGGCTTGACGCGACACCCCGAGCGCGACCGCGACCTGGTTCCACGAACGGCCGTGAGCCCGGGCGACCTCGACGGCCTCCCGCAACCGTGCCTCGTCCTCACGAACGGTCTGTGCAGCATCCGCGATCCCGCGCAGGTCCTCGGTCACCAACACCTTGGCGGTCTCGGGGTCGAGCTGCTCGGCGAGCTCCTCGAAGCGCTCCGCCGCGCGTTCGATCTCTTCGTCTGTGTGTCGCATCAGCATCACCCCTCAGAGAGGAACCGGTAGAACTTCCGCCGCAGCGGCATCGCGTGGATGGCCACGGGGTCGGCACCTTCGATGTCGAGGATGCCGACCTCCAGGAGCGCGCCATCGGTCGCCGCGCCGATCAGCATCGTCAGGTCGTTGTCCACCTCGACCCAACGCATCGAGTTGCGGATGGCGTGCAGGATGTCCGCGTCACTGACGCCATGCTTCCGGGCCGGCTCACCTATCCGCATCTAGACAAGATACCTTGTCTGTCATCGAGGTCAACAACCGCACACGAACGGGCGACCGACATGGTCGCAACCGCCGTTGTGGCCCGGATCGAGTGGCATCCAGGGCCCGCTACGGCCATCGATCGACCCTCACAACCAAGCCCGTTCACTCCGGTCCACCGGAGGACCGCGGGCTGGAGAACACGCGTGATCTGACCGCTCGTGCAACGGGACTCGGGACGGTCGGGTTCGCGCTCGGCTCAAATGGGTGTGGCGCCTTCGACCCCGACAAGTCCGGCAACGGACTGCTCGGCGAGCCGAGCCCCCGATGGAGGCTACGCCGACGCGGCCGGCTGGTACCCGAGCGGCTGGGCTCCCGGATCGCCGGCCTGTGGATAACGGTCGACGCCGAACACGCGATCCGTGCTGCACTACCCGGTCAGCTCTCCAGGGGTGCGGTGATGAAGGGCAGCGTCTCAAGCTACGAGACGAAAAACGGTCGTCGGTGGCGGATCCGCTTCGATCGGCCGCCGGGGTTCAACGCGGACACCGGCGAGGTGGAGCGGCGACAGACGACCCGACGTGGGTTTCGCACGCGCCGGGAGGCAGAGCAGGCGCTCCGCGAAGCGCTCGCCGCCGTCGACCATCAGCGTCATGTGGAGATCCGCAAGGACACCCTCGGCGCCTACCTCCGCGGCTGGGTCGACGGGCTCGCCGTCCGCGAGACGACGCGCGCCCACTACCGGCAGCAGATCGAGCTCCGGATCATCCCCCTCCTCGGTGGGCTACGTCTCCAGGACCTCACCACCGAGCACCTCGACGGTCTGTACCGCCACCTCCGAGGCTCTCGGCCTGCAGTGGCGCGACGTCGACCTCGACGCCGCCACGGTCTTCATCCACCGCAACCTGACCGTGGCCAACGGTCGCGCGATGGTCAACGAGACCAAGACCGCTCACGGACGACGCAAGATCGCCCTCGACCCCGCCACGGTCACCGTGCTCCGCCGGCATCGGCGCCACCAGCTCGAGGAGAAGCTCGCGGCCGACGTCGCGTGGGAGGAACATGACCTGGTGTTCTGCGGATTCGACGGTCGCCCCATCCACCCCAAGCAGCCGACGCGCTGGTTCCGCGAGCACATCCACGTCGCCGGGCTGCCAGCCATCCGTCTCCACGACGTGCGACACACCTACGCGAGCATCGCGGTTTGGCGTCCGGCGTGCCGATCACCGTCGTCTCCAGACGGCTCGGCCATGCGTCCATCTCGATCACCCTGGACGTCTACGGCCACTGCCTACCGGCTGACGACGAGGCAGCGGCGGCAACGGTCGCGGCCGCCATCCTCGGCGTCCCCGGCTGACCTCCCACGGCGTTCCGTGGTCACGCCGTGGTCACGACGCGATGCCGAGAGCCGCGAGAGGACCCTACGAGCCCGTCTACAGGCGGTTCAGGTGGCTGGGGGGCAGGGGATCGAACCCTGAATACCGACTCCAAAGGACGGCGTGTTGCCGATTACACCCCCCCCCACCGCGACGACGCCAGCCGCAGCCGGCGACGTGCGTTCGGCCGCAGGGTAGTGACTCCCGCGATCAGTCCAGGGCGATGTCGGGGCCACCGGCCGGTGACAGCGCGATCTCCACGCGGTCGAACACCGGCTCGACCGCAGCCGCCAGCGCGACCGCCTCCTGGGCCGAGGCCGCCAGGCCCAGCATCGTCGGACCGGACCCGCTCACGATCGCCCCGAGCGCACCGGCCCGCAGGAGGGCGTCGCGCTTGGCCACGAGCTCGGGGAGCAGATGCATCGCCGCCACCTCGAGGTCGTTGTGCAGCGCGGCGCCCAGGGCCTCCGCATCCCCCGTCCTCAGCGCCTGGAGCCCCGCATCCGGCTGCACGTCCGACACGGTCCCGACGGCGTCGTAGGTCCGGTAGACCTCGGGCGTGGACAGCACGGCGTCGGTGACACCCACGACCCAGTGGTAGGTCCCACGGGCCAGGACCTGGGCGGTGGCGGTTCCCGTGCCGGTCGCCAGGGCCGTCCCACCGGCCACGCAGAAGGGCACATCCGCCCCCAGCTCGGCCGCCAGGTCCCGCAGGACATCGCGGCCGAGCTCGGCCTGCCAGAGGTGGTTGAGCGCGACCAGCGCAGCCGCCGCGTCGGCGGATCCTCCTGCCATCCCCGCAGCGACGGGGATCCGCTTCGTCAGGTGCAGTCGGGTCACCGGACCGTCATGCTGCCCGCCGGCCTCGTCCGTCCCGATGCCGACCTGGGACATCATCGACCGCGCGGCCCGCAGGGCGAGGTTGTCCTCCCCGGTCGGCACCGCCCCGAGCCCGTCGAGGGTCAGGCACAGGCCCATGAAACGCCGGGCCGCGGGGTGGGCCGAGGCACCGGAGACGTCCAGGACGGCGAGCAGCGTGTCGTAGAGCGAGATGGTCTGCAGCACGGTGACCAGGTCGTGGTACCCGTCGTCACGCACACCACCCACCCGGAGGAACAGGTTCACCTTGGCGGGGACACGGACGCGCACACGACCGGGAGCGACTCCCCCCATGGGCGCATCCTCCCTGTACGTCGGCTCTCCCGTGGCGGGACCATCGTAGGGACCCGGCACCCGCACCCCATCAGCGAGCGCTCCTCCCACCCGTCGCCGGTGACGAGCTCCCGGCACCTGCGAGCCGCCGCCGACAGCACACCGCGGGCGGGCTCAGGTGACGTCGTGGGCCCGCAGCGCCTCGTCCAGCCGCTGGATAGCTGCGACATCCAGCGTCTCGGCCCTGGCACCGAGGTCGATGCCGGCCGACGCGGCGGCGGCGGCCAGCCGGTCACCGTCGGCCACGGCCCGCAGGGGGTTGCGCAGGGTCTTGCGCCGCTGCGCGAAGGCCGCGTCGATCAGGGCCGCCAGCCGCCGATAGGTCACGGGGCCGGGCGCGCCGGCACGACGCGTCACCCTCACCATCACGCTGTCCACGTTGGGGACCGGGTGGAACACCGCCCTGGGGATGGACAGCTCCACCCGCACCTCGGCCAGCAGCGCCAGCTTCGCCGACACCCCCGCGTACAACGGGTGACCCGGCCGTGCCTGCCACCGCTCACCGACCTCGCGCTGGACCATCAGGTAGGCATCGACGACCGCGGGGGTCGCCAGCAGCCGGAACAGCAGCGGGGGCGCCACGTTGTAGGGCAGGTTCGCGACCGTCCGGACCGGCCGACCCGCCACGAGCTCCTGCAGGTCGACCGCCAGCGCATCGGCGTGCACCACCTCGACGTTGTCGGCCCCGACGAGGACCTCATCGAGGGCAGCGATGAAGCCGGCGTCAATCTCCACGGCGGTGACCCTGCGGACCGCCTGGGCGAGCCCGAGCGTGAGGGATCCGAGGCCCGGCCCGACCTCCAGCACCTCGTCGTCACTGGACAACCCGGCGGAGGCGACGATGCGTCGCACCGTGTTGGGGTCGACCACGAAGTTCTGCCCAGCGCTGCGCCGCGGGGCGAGACCGTGCTCGGCGAGCAGGCGGGCGACGTCGCTCGGGGTCAGCAACGCCCTCGGACCCGCGCTCAGCTCAACCCCAGTATCCGTGAGCAGGCGGGCCACTGGTTGCCCCAGGTCGCCCAGGGCTGGCTGAGCAGGATCTGGGCTCGGCGGATCTGCTCCCTTCGGGGGGCCTCGTGGGGCATCCCCTGCCCGCCGACGCTCCGCCAGGTGTCGACGTGGAACTGCAGGCCGCCGTAGTAGGTGATGGATGGCGTCGCGCGGTGCACCAGAGACCAGTTGCCGTTGGACTCGCACTCGGCCAACCGGTTCCAGACGGGGGCGTCGATGCCGGGCACGCCCGAGGGCTCCGGCGGCAACGAGGACGTCGAGGTGGTGGACGAGGACGAAGGGGCCGGGGGTGGCGGGGGCGGCGGCTCGGCCGTGCCGACGAGCACGATCCGGTCCTCGGGTTCGGTGACGACCTCGCGGCTCAGCACCTCGCGGCCGACCGGCTCGCCGTCGACGGAGCGGACGCGGAAGCGGTCCACCCTGAGCCCGTCCCGACCCTCCTGCGACACCTCGGCCGTGCCGCGCTCGAGCTCATCCGTCTCGCGACGGATCTCCTCGTGCGAGAGGACGACCTCCTCGGCCTCCTCCGCGAAGTCGATCCGCTGGACCACGATGGTCCCGTCGCCGTCGAGCACGGTCGAGGGCGGAGGCAGCACCAGGTCGTCGGGACCAAGGTCGACGTCGTTGAGGCTCAGCAGGTCGTCGACGACCGACGCGAGGCTCACGACCGCGAGCTCGTCACCATCGACCTCCACGACCACCTCGAGTGGTCGGCGGACCGTGATGGGGTCGCCGTCGCGGACCGTGTCCCGCCAGGTCGGGGTGATGACCGCGCCTTCGTCACGGAGGTGGCGCAGGTCCGCGGCGGTCAGGACCCCGCCCACGCTCACGACCGGCGCGGTCACGGTTCGAGGGGCGTCGTCATCGATCACGACGTCGACGGTGATGGCCCGGGTGACGACCACCCGGAGCCCGTCCTCGACCCCGGTCGACTGCGCGGGCGTCACCAGGTCCTCAGGCCCGACCTCGACCCCAGCCAGAGCCAGGGCGTCGGCGACGGTGCCATCGGAGAGTTCGATCTCGTGACGCACGTCGTCGGCGAGGATCTCGACCGCGGACCCACCGGTGGTGAGGGCGAGCACCCCGACGGCGGCAACGGCGAACGCGCCGAACCCCAGGAGGGTTCGGCGCAGCGGGATCGATCGGAAGGACGACATGACGTGACCTCGAACGGTGCCTCGTCCCCTGCCCGCCGAGTACCCCGAGGGGTGTCCGAACGGACAGGGACCATGCGATCAGGAGCGGAGGGTCACCGCAGGCCCAGGCGGCGGCTGCAGGCCGGCCACTGGCCCCACCCCGAGCGCTGCTGCAGGATCTGG
Source organism: Nitriliruptoraceae bacterium (assembly GCA_003554005.1). Taxonomy (GTDB): domain Bacteria; phylum Actinomycetota; class Nitriliruptoria; order Nitriliruptorales; family Nitriliruptoraceae; genus T1Sed10-7. The sequence goes on along the minus strand of PWEU01000315.1, from coordinate 2,431 downwards.
GCGCGGTGGATCTGCTCGGCCTTGGAGGCCTGGTGCGGCAGACCGGAGCCACCGACGCTGCGCCAGGTAGCGGGGAGGAACTGCAGGCCCCCGTAGTAGCCGTTGCCGGTGTTGGCCTGCCAGTTGCCGCTGGACTCGCACTGTGCGAGCCGGTCCCAGACGGAGGTGCCGACGGTGGAGGTTCTGGCGGGGGGCGGGGGGGGAACGCGGGGGCCGACCAGGACCACGCGGTCGCGAGGTTCGGTGACGACCTCGCTGTCCAGCAGCTCGCGCTCGGTCTCCTCGCCGTCGACGAGGGTCACCTCGTAGGTATCGACACGCAGCCCGTCCCGGCCGTCCTCATCGACCCGGGTACGACCGCGGTCGAGGGAGCTCGTGTTGCGCCGCACCTCATCGTGTTCGAGGACGACCTCCTCGGTGTCCTCGACGTACTCGACCCGCTGGATCGTGATGGTCTGGTCCGCGCGCAGGGGCGCCCAGACCGCAGGCGTGATGAGGTCGTCGGGCCCGAGGTCCACCTCGTGCAACTGGAGCAGGTGCTCGACCTGGGCAGCCAGGGTGACCACGGTGAGCTCATCGCCGTCGACCTCGAGGACGACCTCGACGGGGCGTTGGATCGTGATGACGTCCCCGTCCTCGACGGGGTCGTGCCAGGTCGGGGTCGCCACGGCGCCCTCGTCCCTGAGTCCGTCCAGACCGGCCAGTCGGACCGCACCATCGACGCTGGCAACGGGAGCGGTGACCGTCACCGGCTCGTTGCCGTCGACGACCACGTCGACGGTGATCGCGCGGGTCACCACGATCCGCAGTCCCCGGTCCACCTCGGTGTCGACGGCCGGCTGGACGTCATCGGCGGCGGCCAGCTCGATATCAGCCGCATCGAGGGCATCGGCGACGGTGGCGTCCTTGCTGACGCGCACCTCGTGGAGTTCGCCGTCAGCCAGGACCTCGGCAGCGGACCCGGAGGTCGCCGCGAGCGCACCGACAGCGATGACAGCAGCCATGCCGAGGCCCAGAAGGGCACGTCGCAGCACGGTGGAGGGGAAGGTTTTCGTGTCCATGACAGGGAAAGGTGACAGGTCCGCCGAGCCCGGAAAACCGCTCAGGTGTCCGAACGGCCTGGAGGGCCGTGGCCGGACATGGGCTGGCCACCACCGTGCGACCACCACGCTACGAGGCCGTTCAACCGCCTTGGGTGCGAATCCCGCCGCTGTGTTTCCGCAGTTCAGGGTGAGGTTCCGAGCGTCTCCGGCGGCAGCGCGAAGGCCCGGGCCGCGTTGGCCACGACGACGTCAGCCAGCTCCTGCTCCGGGACCCCGTGGAGTTCCGAGAGTGTGCGCAGGGTGAGCACCACGTAGGAGGGGTCGTTCGCTCGACCCCGATGGGGGTGGGGGGTGAGGTAGGGCGAATCGGTCTCGGTCAGCAGCAGGTGGCGCGGCACCGCCGCCGCCGCCTCCCGGAGCGCGCCAGCGTTCTTGAAGGTGACGTTGCCCGCGAAGGAGGTGAAGTAGCCGAGTTCGCTGCAGGTCCCGACCACCTCGACATCGCCGGAGAAGCAGTGGAGCACGACCCGGTCCGGGGGTCCCTCCTCGTCGAGCACCCGGAGCACGTCCGCCCAGGCCTCACGACAGTGGATCACCAGGGTCCGATCGGTCCGCTTCGCGATACCGATGTGCGCCCGGAAGCTCGCGTCCTGCTGTGCCGGGGTCGTGTGGTCGCGGTAGTAGTCGAGCCCCGTCTCTCCCACGGCGACGCAGGCGGGATCGGCTGCCAGGCCCTCGATGACCTCGAGCACCCGCGGCGTGGCCTCCATCGCGTCGTTGGGGTGGATGCCGACGGCGGCGTGGACCCCGTCGAACCGGCGCGCGGTCTCCAGCGACTGCAACGAGGAGGCCGTATCGGTCCCGACCGTGATCATCGTGGTGACACCGGCGTCCCGAGCGCGGCTGATTTGCTCGGCTGCCGACAGGTCGAAGTGGTGGTCGAGGTGGCAGTGGGTGTCGATGTAGGGCACTGGGCTTCCCCGCCCTTGAAGGATCGGGCTCGGAGCAGGGAGGACACCGAGGTGTCAGGTCGCTGCCGGAGCCGATGCGGTCGGACCCCCGACGCAACAACGCCCGCCAGGTCCGGCGAGCGCGTCTGCAGCCTACCGACCCGCTCACGAGGGAGGTGACCGTCACCGGATCGGGGACAGGTGGGCCACCGGCTCCGGGAACTGCGTGACGTCACCATCCTCGCCCACCACCACCGCCGACGGGGTCCACGAGGACGAGTCGCTCCGGCGGCGCCCCGGCCACAGCGAAGGTGGCTTCATCGGTGGCGGGCAGGCCGGTGCCGGGGCCATCATCCCGGCCGATGGTGCGGAGGCGGGATGGTGCACGTTGAACACCGCCGCGACCGACCGCTCGTCCACCGCGGCCCGGACGATCGT
>PWEU01000297.1 GCA_003554005.1 Nitriliruptoraceae bacterium | reverse complement strand
TGCGCGACCGGTTGTTCGCGGAGATCAAGGGTCGGGTGCAGGAGACCGACAGCTCCGTCCCAGTGCTCGACGGGGGTTGGCTGTACTACCGCCGCACGCTGGAGGGGTCCGCCTACCCGATCCGGTGCCGCCGTCCAGCGCCCTTCGGCGTCCACGACCCGCGCCACCTCGACGACCACCTGCGCCGCCCCGTCGACCCCCTCGACCCGCCCGATGACGAGGTGGTGCTCTACGACCAGAACCTGGAGGCCGAGGGCCACGACTTCTTCCAGCTCGGCGGCTTCGCGATCAGCCCCGACCACCGGCTCGCGGCGATCGCGACCGACACCTCGGGCACGGAGGTGTTCACGGTCCGGGTCCGGGACCTGGAGACCGGCGAGGATCTCGATGACGTGATCCCCCGGGCGGCCTACGGCCTCGCCTGGGCCAACGACGCCCGCAGCTTCCTCTACACCGTGCCCGACGACGCCTGGCGGCCACACCAGGTCTGGCGGCACCGGCTCGGCACCCCTCACGACGCCGATGAGCTGCTCTACACCGAGGAGGACGAGCGGTTCTGGCTGGGCGTCGGACGCACCCGCAGCCACCGCTTCCTGGCCATCGCCGCCTCCAGCAAGGTCACCAGCGAGTGGTACCTCCTCGACGCCGACGATCCCACCGCCCGCCCGCGCCTGGTCGCCGAGCGCGAGGATGGCGTCGAGTACGACCTCGACCACCGGGGTGACCTCCTCTACCTCGTCACCAACGCCGACGAGGCCGAGGACTTCAAGCTGTGTGTCGCGCCGGTGGCCACCCCGGGGCGCGAGCACTGGATCGACCTGATCGGGCACCGTCCCGGCATCCGGCTGGAGGCCGCCGACGTCTTCGCCGATCAACTCGTCCTGTCGGAGCGCGCCGACGCGCGGACCCAGCTGCGGGTCTGCGACCCGGCCACCGGTGAGGGTGAGGTGCTGGCGATGGACGAGGACGTCTACGCCGCCGCGATCGGCGCGAACCCCGGCTTCGAGACCCGGACGCTGCGCTTCGCCTACAGCTCGCTGACCACCCCGACGCAGGAGGGCGATCTCGACCTCGAGACGGGGGAGCGCAGCCTGCTCAAGCAGCAGCCCGTGCGCGGCGGCTACGACCGGGACCGGTTCGTGTCCTGGCGCGAGTGGGCCACCGCACCCGACGGCACCCGGGTCCCGATCAGCCTGGTGCGCCGCGCCGACGTGCCCCTGGACGGCAGCGCTCCGGCCCTGCTGTACGGCTACGGCAGCTACGAGATCTCGATCGACCCCGTCTTCTCCTCCGCCCGCCTCAGTCTGCTGGAGCGGGGGGTGGTGTTCGCGATCGCCCACGTGCGGGGCGGCGGTGAGCTGGGGCGGCGCTGGTACCTCGACGGCAAGTTCCACGCCAAGCCCAACACCTTCTCCGACTTCGTGGCGTGCGCGGACCACCTCGTCGAGCAACGGGTCACCGCCCGGGACCGGTTGGCCATCCGCGGCGGCAGCGCCGGCGGGTTGCTGATCGGTGCGGTGCTCAACCTCCGGCCCGACGTGTGCGCCGCCGCGGTCGCCGAGGTGCCCTTCGTCGACGTCGTCACCACCATGTCGGACCCCTCGATCCCGCTCACGGTGATCGAGTACGAGGAGTGGGGCAACCCCGGCGAGCTCGGTTTCCTCGAGGTGATGCGGTCCTACTCGCCCTACGACAACGTGGCTGCGGTCGACCACCCGGCGCTGCTGGTCGTCGGTGGGCTGAACGATCCCCGGGTCCAGTACTGGGAGCCCGCCAAGTGGATCGCCAAGCTGCGGACCACCTCGACCGGGGGCGGGCCGCTCCTGCTGCACACCGAGCTCGGTGCCGGGCACGGCGGGCGCTCCGGTCGCTACGACGCCTGGCAGGACGAGGCGCGGGTGCTGGCCTTCCTCCTCGCCCACGTCGGTGCCGCGGAGGTCGCGGCGACCGGCCCGCAGGTGCCAGGTGTCGAGGTGACCGCCGATGCCTCCCCGGCCGACCCTTCGGGTACCGAGGAGCCGCCACCCGCGGCGTCGGCCACGGCCTGATGCGGATCGTCGCGGGGCTGGCGAAGGGCCGGCGGATCAGCGCACCGCCCGGCGACGAGGTCCGCCCGACCGCCGACCGGGTGCGCGAGGCGTTGTTCTCCTCGTTGCAGGCCCGGCTGCCCGACGCCCGGGTGCTGGACCTGTACGCGGGCAGCGGCGCCCTCGGCCTGGAGGCGCTCTCGCGTGGGGCGGCACGGGCCACCCTGGTCGAACGCGACCGCCGGACCCTGACCGTGCTGCGGGCCAACGTCGAGGTGGTGGGGCTGCCGGGCGCGGTCGTGCTGCCCGTCGATGTGGCGACGGCGCTGGCCGGGCACCTGCCGGATGGGCCCTTCGACCTGGTCTTCGCCGATCCGCCCTACCGCACGTCCGCGGCGGAGGTCGACCGCATCCTCGAGGCGCTGGTCGACCACCTCGCTCCCGGCGCCACGGTGGTCGTCGAGCGCGCCCGCCGTGACCCCGCCCCGGCCTGGCCGCCGGTCCTGCAGGCGGTCGAACCGCGGGTCTACGGCGCGACCGTGCTCCACCGTGCGGACCTGGTCGCCTAACGTCGCCGGCGGACCGGCCCTCGCCCCGCACCCACAGGAGCCACCGTGACCGTCGCCGTCGCCTGCCCGGGCAGCTTCGACCCCGTCACCCTGGGCCACCTCGACGTCATCGCCCGGGCGTCGGCCCGGTTCGACGAGGTCGTGGTCGCCGTGCTGGAGAACCCCAGCAAGCAGGGGTTGTTCACGATCGAGGAGCGCATCGCGCTGCTCGAGGCCGAGGTGGCCGGCTACCCCAACGTGACCATCGACCGGTTCGAGGGGCTGCTCGTCGACTTCTGCAACGCCCGGGGTATCGGGCTGGTGTGCAAGGGTCTGCGGGCGGTCAGCGACTTCGAGTACGAGCTCCAGATGGCCCAGATGAACCAGCGCATCGGCCCGGTGGAGACGGTGTTTTTGACCACCAGTCCGGAGCACTCCTACCTCTCCAGTTCGCTGGTCAAGGAGGTGGCCAGGTACGGCGGCACCATCGACCACGCCGTGCCGCCCCGCGTCGCCGAGGCCCTGCGCGCCAAGCTCAGCTGACGGGGCCGCCGTCCCGCGCCGTCCCGCGCCGTCCCGCGCTGGCCCCACCCGTCCCGCGCCGTCCCGCGCCGTCCCGGCCCCGTCCGTCCGGAGGCGACGCGGAACGTCGCCGAGCGTGACACCGCGGGTATCGTGCAGCCGCCCGGGTCACGGGTATCCGCGGTCCAGCTGACGAGGTCGATCCCATGAGCGAACAGCGCGGTGTCTCGCCGGACGTCGAAGCCAAGCTGCATCAGCTCGAACGGCTGGTCGGTGAGGCGAAGACCGTGCCGCTGTCGGCGTCGGTGATGGTGAACCGCTCGGAGGTCGACGGTCTCGTGGCCGACCTCCGCGAGGCGCTGCCCGACGAGCTCACCCAGGCCCGCTGGGTCGTGAAGGAGCGGGACGAGATCCTCGAGCGCGCCCAGCTCGACGCCGACGAGATCCTCGCCGACGCCCGGGCGGAGCGCGACCGGCTCATCTCCGAGCAGGAAGTGGTCCGTGGGGCCGCTGAGGAGGCCGAACGCATCGTCGGGGACGCCCGCGAGCACGCCCGCCGGATCCGGCTCGAGGCGGAGGACTACGTCGACGCCAAGCTCGCGAACTTCGAGGTGGTGCTCCACAAGACCCTCAGCGCGGTGGAACGCGGCCGTCAGAAGCTGCGGGGTGGGCTGGACAGCGACGCGCTCGACACCGACAGCCTCGAACACGACAGCGAGGTGGCGGCCCAGCAGGCCGCTGCCGCCCGATCGTCCACAGGATCCGCCATCGACGTGCCTCTCGACGACGAGCTGGACGAGGGGCACCGGTAGCGCCTGATCCGAGCCGCTGCGCGACGCGCCGAGCCGCCCCCGGCGGACGGTAGGCGAAAGGTCGATGCGCGATCTGGCGGGTCGGACCGGGCCACTCGGGCCCGTGCTACCCTTCCCGGGCCAGTCGGCAACGCCCGTCGGCCGTTCGCCTCTGCCCCGACCGCGTCGCCCCTAGACGGCTCGCCGGCAGCGGCAACCGCGTCCCCGACCCCTCAGCAGTGGAGCTCGATCACCGTGCGCGTGCCCATCGTCGATCTCGTCGATCACCCGGGTGAGACCCGGGCGATCGAGCGTGAGGTCGCTGCGGCCGAGTTCGGGACGGCTCCCTGGGGTCCGGTCGTCGAACGGGTCCTCGACCCGGTCCAGCTCGACCTCCACCTCGATGCGGTGGTCGAAGGCGTGCTGGTCCGTGGCACCCTGGGGTTCAGCCTCGAGGTCGCGTGCGCCCGGTGTCTCACGACCGTCCGGGACGACCTGGAGGTCACGGTCACCGAGCTCTACTCCGATCCTGCTCGCCGGGAGGAGGGCGAGGAGGACGACCCCGGCTACGAGCTCCTGGACGACCGCACCGCCATCGACCTGTCGACCTTGGCACGGGACGCGGTGATGATCGACCTCCCCGTGCGCGTGCTGTGTCGACCGGACTGCCAGGGCTTGTGCCCGGCCTGCGGTGCTGACCGCAACCTCGAGGACTGCGGCCACGCGCAGACCCCGGAGCCCGACCCGCGCTGGGCCGCGCTCGCCGACCTCGATGTTCCACCCGCCTGAGCCGTGCGCGGCTCACCGCCCACCGCCTCCGCGCCGCACGGCGTGTCACCTCTCGACCACCTCTCCCCCCCGACACCGGACAGGAACCACCATGGCCGTCCCGAAGCGCAAGATGTCCCGTTCGCGGACCCGTCATCGCAAGGCGCAGTGGGTCAAGACCACCGCCCCGACCTACGCGACCTGCAAGCGGTGCAAGGCGCCGACCCGACCCCACACCGTCTGCGGGACCTGCGGGACCTACGACGGTCGCGAGGTCGTTGAGGTCGACTGAGGGCGTTGTGAGCGACGCCGCCCCCACGCCTCGTCCGACGGTGGAGACCCTCGCCCGGCTCCTGGACGTCCATCTCGACGACCTGGGCCTGCTCGAGCGTGCGTTGACCCATCGCTCGTGGGCCTTCGAGAACGGTGCTGTCCAGCCCAACGAGCGTCTGGAGTTCCTCGGTGACGCCGTGTTGGGTCTGGTGGTGGCCGACGAGATCTTCCACGCTCACCCCGACGAGCAGGAGGGCCGGCTGGCCAAGGTCCGGGCCGCGGCGGTCAAGGCCGACGCCCTCGCCGACGTGGCCCGCTCGCTCGACCTCGGTGCCTTCATCAAGCTCGGTCGCGGCGAGATCAGCTCCGGTGGACGGGACAAGGAGTCGATCCTGGCCGACGGGCTCGAGGCGGTGATCGGGGCGGGGTACCTCGACCAGGGCTTCGCGACCGCCTACGACCTGGTCCAGCGGTTGTTCGCGGAGACGCTGGCGGAGCTGGCCGAACGTGGTGCCGCGCTCGACTACAAGACCAGCCTGCAGGAGCTGGCCGCCGCCCGTTTCGGAGGACTGCCCCGCTACGAGGTCAGCGACCGCGGGCCGGACCACCGCAAGACCTTCACCGCGGCCGCGGTGATCGCCGACCGTCCCTGGGGTACCGGTGAGGGGCGCAGCAAGAAGCAGGCGGAGCAGCGGGCTGCCAGGGAGGCCTACCTCGCCCTGCAGGCTGCGGACCATGCGGACGGCGAGGCCGCCGGGGGTGTGGACGGGGCCGCAGGCGATGGGGACGGGGCGACCGGGTCCGGGGTCGACGACGGTGCCCCGCAGCCCTCGGCAGCGCACCGCGACGGGGAGCCGGTCGGCTAGCGTTGTCCGGTCTCTGCGTGCTGCGGCTGCCGATGGTTGCGACCACGACGATGTGAAGGACCTGACGTGCTGGAACTGCCCGAGGTCGAGGTGCTGCGCAAGGACCTGGAGAAGGAGGTGGTCGGCAAGCGGGTCAAGGACGTCGATGTGCGCACGCCGAGCATCGTCCGGCCCCTGCACCGCAACCGACCGGAGTTCGTCAAGGCGCTCGAGGGACGCAAGGTCGAGGCGGCCCGGCGTCGCGGATCGCTGATCCTGCTGGACCTCGACGAGGACGTCAGCTGGGTGATCGATCCCGGTGACGGCGGCTCGCTGCACCGCGAGACCGCGACCGAGGAGCCCGGCAGCGACACCCACCTCACCGTCAGCTTCACGATCGGTGGGGCGCTGCACCTCTCGGAGGTCGCGGACGAGCCGACCATGAAGACCGGCGTCGTCGAGACCGAGCATGCCCTGGAGTCGGTCGGCGTCTCACCCGATGCGCTGGACCTGCTGGACGACAACCCCACCTGGATGGAGTTCGGCCGCTTCCTCGCCGCCGCCGACAAGCCGTTGAAGCTACTGCTGATCGATCCGACCTACATCGTCGGGATCGGGCCGGTGTACTCCGACGAGATCCTGTGGGAGGCGGGGCTCCGGCACGACCATCCGTCCGCCAGGCTGTCGACCCAGGAGGTCCGCCGGCTCTACCGGGCCACCCAGGAGGTCATCGTCGCGGCCATGAAGGCCGCCGGTTCCAGCCTCGACGAGGCCGAGGTGGATCTGCTCGTCGACGAGGAGGGCGAGGCGGCCGAGCACCTCAGGGTGTACGGCCGCGACGGGAAGCCCTGTAGTCGGTGCCGTCGACCGATCGTGCGCACCCGGCTGAAGAAGGGCGTCTACACCTACCACTGCGAGCAGTGCATGATCTGAACGCCGCTGCCGGTGGGACGAGGCAGGAGCTCAGGGTGACCTCAGATGCGACGACGGTGGCCACGCACGTGGTCGTACAGGGCCGGGTGCAGGGGGTGTTCTTCCGGGCATCGACGCGGGATCAGGCCCGTGCCCACGGTGTGGCGGGCTGGGTCCGCAACCGCGCCGACGGGGCGGTCGAAGCCTGGTTCGAAGGACCCCAGCATGCCGTCGCCGCGGTCACCGACTGGATCGTCGACGGCGGGCCGCCCCACGCCTCGGTCGACCAGGTCGACACCGAGGTGGTGGAGCCCGCAGGGCATGAGGGCTTCGTCGTGCGCCACGACGCCCGCTGAGCGCGCCCCGACGGTCGTCGAGCGGTCCCGTGTGGACCCTGGGAGGCCCGCGCGACTATCCTCGAAGCGCTGGCTGCGTGGCCGGTTCGATGTCCTGGTGTCACTCGGAGGCGGCGGACGATGAGCAAGGCCCTGTTCGGCGCGTACACCACCCCGTCCGGGGTCGCTCTGCTCGACGAGATCCGCCGTCTGCGGGCTCGGGTGCAGGAGCTCGAGGAGGCCCTGGCCGCGGCCGAAGCCGTCGCCGAGGGTGGCCAGAGCGGTCAAGCCCAGCGGGCCGGGGACGCGCCCCGCGTGGACGAGGTACCGGCTCCCGCCGGTCGGTGACCTCGCACCGGTAGCATCTGCGGCCGCGCATCGCGGTCCTGCGGGACCCGGTGGCGACCAGCCCTTCTGCCCCCCCCGCGCCTGCCGCGCCACCCGGAGGTCGTGTGTTCCTCAGGTCGCTGTCGATGCGGGGCTTCAAGTCCTTCGCGGACCGCACCGCGATCGAGGTCGAGCCGGGCATCACCGTCATCGTCGGGCCCAACGGCTCGGGGAAGTCCAACGTCGTGGACGCCCTGGCCTGGGTGCTGGGCACCCACTCGGCGAAGAAGGTCCGGGGCGGGTCGATGTCCGACGTCATCTTCGCCGGGTCGCCGACCCGCAACCGCGGCACCCACGCCCGGGTGGAGATCTCCATCGACAACGCCGACGGGCGGTTGGAGCGGGCCGGGATGGGGACGGCGCAGAGCGCCGGGTCCTTCAGCGAGCTGCGCATCGCCCGCACGATCCACGCCGATGGCGACACCACCTACGAGATCAACGGTGAGGACGTGCGGGCCCTGGACGTGCAGGAACTCCTCTCCGACACCGGGCTCGGACGCGAGCTCCACACCATCGTCGGGCAGGGCCAGCTCGACGAGATCCTCAACGCCAAGCCCGAGGAGCGCCGTCGCTACATCGAGGAGGCCGCGGGCATCCTCAAGCACCGGCGCCGCCGGGAACGTGCGCTGCGCAAGCTCGACCAGGTGGACGCCCACGTCGAGAAGCTGCAGACCGTCCTGCGGGAGCTGCGGCGCCAGCTGCGTCCGCTGGAGCGGCAGGCGGAGGCCGCGGACCGCTACCGCGCCCTGCAGTCCGAGCTCCGGTCGGTCAGGATCGCGATCGCGGCCGGGGAGCTCGCCCGGCTCGACCAGCTGGCGGCTGCGGAAGGACGGGACGACGAGGAGGCTGCCGCGGCCCAGGAGCGGGTCGAGGCCCGGCTGGCGGCCACCCGTGAGCGGACCGGTGCCTTGGAGGCCCGGCTGGCGGAGTTGCGACCCCGGGCGGAACGCGCCGGAGAGACCTTCCACGCCCTGACCTCGCTGGCTGAGCGGCTGCGGGGAACGGCGGACCTGGTGGAGGCCAAGCGGCGCCACCTGGTGGAGTCCGTGGAGGAGCCCCTGGCGGGACGGCCCCCGGCGGAGCTCAGGGCCCAGGCCGAGCGCCTCGACGCCGACGCGACCGACCGGGCGACCCAGCGCGAGCGCGAACGGACCGCCCACGCTGAGGCCCAGGCCGCACGCCGGGACGCGGAGCAAGCGCGACGCGCCCACGAGCAGGCCCGCCAGGCCGAGCAGCGCCGCCAGGCCGAGGCCCGGGAACGGGTGCTGCGTTGGGAGGGCGAGGTCTCGGCGCTCAGGGGGTCGATCGCCGGTGCGGGCTCCGAGCTCGGTCGCGTCGCCGCCACCCTCGACGGCCTGGACGCACGGATCGCCGAGGCGGCGGAGGAGGTCGCCAAGGTCGAGGGCGAGATCCGCAGCCTCGACACCGACGAGGTGGCCCTGACCACCTCGCTGGAGTCCGCCGAAGCCGCGGTCGCGGAGCTGCGTGCGCGTGTCGAGGCGCTGACGGCCGAAGCGCATGAGCTGGATGCCGCCCGCAGCTCCAAGCTGGCCCGTGCCGAAGCGCTCCGGGCGGCGCTGGCGGAGGCTGACGGCGGGACCGCCGCCCTGCTCGACGCCGAGCTGGACGGGGTGCTCGGGCCCGTCGCCGACCACGTGCGCGTCGAGGGCGACGAGGTCGCGGTCGCGGCGGCGCTCGGCCAGATCGGCGAGGCCGTCGTGGTGCGGACCCAGGAGCACGCGCGCCGGGCGGTGGCCTGGCTGCGTGACACCGAGGCCGGACAGGCGGTGGTCCTGGTCGCCCGCGCCGGTGTCCCCTCGACACCGACCGTCGACGAGGCGGTGGCCGAGCGGCTGGCCGCCGGGAGGGCACGACCCATCGCCGAGGTGCTGGCCCCCGCCGACGCCTCGGAGGCCAGCGCGCAGGTGGTCGCCGCGCTGCAGCGGGGGCTGACCGGGACCTACCTCGTACCCGACTGGGGCACGGCCGTCCTGCTGCACGGGCGCGACGCCCAGCTCACCTTCGTGACACCCGAAGGCGACCTGGCGGGCCCCTCCGGCTACCGCGCTGCCGGATCGCCCCAGCGGTCCTCGGTGGTCACCGCCACCGCCGCCGACGAGGCAGAGGCCGCCGCCGTCGAGCTGACCACCCGGCTGGAGGCCGTGGTCGCCGAGCGCGACCGGGCCGCCGCGGAGCTTGCGGAAGCCGAGGGCGTGCTGGCCGAGGCCACCGACCGCATCAACGAGTCCGACGCCCGCATCACCGGCTCCGCCGAGCGGCTGGCCAGACTGAACCGTGAGCTGCGGTCCCTCGCCGACCAGCGCGGTGTCGTCGCCGCCCAGCACGAGGAGCTGGAGCAGGTCCTCGAGCGTGACCGTGTTGCCCTCTCGGAGCTGAACTCCCGGGGCCCCGCCGTCGTCGAGGAGGAGCCCGACACCGGGCCGGACGAGACCGCCGCGCAGCTGGACGAGGCGGTCGAGGTCGCTCGTGAACGCGAGCTCGATGCCCGACTCACCCTGGAGCGCACCTCCGAGCAGGTCCGCCACCTCGAGGAGCGGGCGACGGCGTTGCGCCGCGAGGCCGACGAGGTGGAGGCCGCCCTGGCCGAGGCCGCGCGGCGACGTGAGCTGCGCCGACAGGGCATCGAGCGGTGCGGGGAACTGGCCATCCTCGCCCGCGCGGCCCTGGCGCGCATCGAGGTGTCGACGGCGACAGCGGCGGAGGAGCGCGACCGGCTCCAGGCCGGGGTCAAGGAGGTCGCGGCGAGCCTGACCATCGAGCGCGAGGCCGTGACCGGGATCCAGTCCGAGCTGGCCGAGCTGACCGAGCAGCGCCACGCCGCCGACCTGCGGCGCCACGACGTGACCACCCGGCTGGACCACCTCGTCGCCCGGGTGCGTTCCGAGCTGTCGCTGGGCCCGGAGGAGCTCCGGGCCGAGCACCCCGACGCCACCGGCGCCGACGTCGAAGCGCTCTCCGCCCGGGAGGACGAGCTGGTCCGCAAGGGCGGGCTGCTGGGGCGCGTCAACCCGCTGGCGCTGGAGGAGTTCAAGGCCCTCGAGGAACGCCACACCTTCCTGTCCGACCAGCTCGACGACCTCCGCCGCTCGAAGCGGGACCTGCAGGAGGTGGTCGTCGCGGTCGACGATCGCATCCGGGAGGTGTTCCGGGTCGCCTTCGACGACGTCGCCCGGGAGTTCGAGCTCCCCTTCGCCACGGTGTTCCCGGGCGGCCGCGGCCGGCTGGTCCTGACCGACCCCGATGACCTGCTGACCACGGGCATCGAGGTGGAGGCGCGGCCCCCGGGCAAGAAGGTCACCCGGCTGTCGCTGCTGTCGGGCGGGGAGCGGTCGCTGACCGTGCTCGCTTTCGTGTTCGCGATCTTCCGGGCCAGGCCTTCACCCTTCTACGTGCTCGACGAGGTGGACGCTGCGCTCGACGACGTGAACCTCCAACGTCTGCTCAAGGTGATCCGGTCTTTCCGTGGTCACGCGCAGATCATCATGGTGACCCACCAGAAGCGCTCGATGGAGATCGCCGACCTGTTGTACGGGATCACCATGGGCCCGGACGCCGTGACGAAGGTCGTGGCCGAGCGGCTGCGCGGCACCGGGCCGCCGGCGGCCGCGCTCGAGACCCGAGCCAGCGATACGCCGACCGAAGCCGTCCTCGAGGACGCCGCCACACCCGCGTGACGCCGGCCACCTCGCCGACGACCTCGCCGACCGGCTCGACCGCCTGACGCCGACCACCTCGCCGACCGGCTCCACTCCCGACCGGCTCGACCGCCTGACGCCGACCACCTCGCCGACCGGCTCCACTCCCGACCGGCTTCTGCTCCCCTCAGGCTTCTGCTCCCGACCGTCCCACCGACCAGACCGCCACCGAGGAGATCACGATGACCCTCGCTCCGATGCTGCTCACCGCGCTGGCGACCGCCGGCTTTCTCGATGCCGACCCGGTCCTGATGGTCGTGCTCGGCCTGCTGCTGCTCGGCGGCGGGGGCGCCGCGGTCGCCCGTCGCGCGCGACGGTCCCGCGGCGACGGCGACCGCCCCGGCGGCGATGACGGCCGCGACGGCACCGGCACCGCGTTACTCGACCGTGAACCCGGGACCGATCGGCCCGAGGATGACGGGGGCGCGGGGGCGGTCACCGACGAGCTCGAGCTGCCGAAGGTGCCCGACACCCCGGCCGAACTGCTCGAGGACGAGCTCGTCGAACCTGAGCTCGTCGAGCCGGAGGTCGTAGAACCCGAGCCGCTGACGCTGCGCGAGCGGTTCCGTCAGCGCCTGACCCGGACCCGCAACGTCCTCGGCGCCTCGGTGGTCGAGCTGTTCGGCGGTGGGGTGACCGAGGAGGCCTGGGAGGGCCTCGAGGAGGCGCTGATCACCGCCGACGTCGGGGTGACCGCCACGATGGAGATCGTCGAGGAGCTGCGTCGCCGCGCCCGCGAGGAGGGCGCCACCAGCGGCGAGGCCGTGCTCGCACTGCTCAAGCAGGAGCTCCGGACCGCGCTCGGCACCCCCGACCGAACGTTGTCCCGCGCCACCGACGACGGACCGACGGTCTGGCTGGTCACCGGCGTGAACGGCACCGGCAAGACCACCACGATCGGCAAGCTCGCCGCTGTGGAGACGCGGGCCGGTCACCGGCTGACGTTGGCCGCCGCCGACACCTTCCGTGCGGCAGCCGCGGAGCAGCTGGGGATCTGGGCCGAGCGGACCGGCGCCGAGCTGGTCCGCAAGGAGGAGGGAGCCGACCCCGCTTCGGTCGCCTACGAGTCCTACGACGCCGCGGTGTCCAGGGGCAGCGACCTGCTGATCGTCGACACCGCCGGTCGACTCCACAACAAGCGGCAGCTGATGGACGAGCTCGGCAAGGTCAAGCGGGTGCTGGAGAAGCAAGCGGGCCCGTTGGAGGAGACCCTGCTGGTCCTGGATGCGACCACGGGCCAGAACGGCATCGCCCAGGCCCAAGCCTTCCTCGAGGCCGTCGAGGTCACTGGTATCGCGCTGACCAAGCTGGATGGTTCCTCGAAGGGTGGCATCGTGGTGGCCGTGCAGCGCGAACTGGGGATCCCGGTCAAGCTCGTTGGCCTAGGAGAGGAACTCGACGACCTCGCCCCGTTCGACCCCGACCTGTTCGTGGAAGGCCTCTTCGCCGAGCTCTGACCGCGCCGCCGTGCGGCCGCGCACCGCCGCATCCCTGCGCGCCGCCGCGCGGCCGTGCAGCCGTGTCAGGGCGTGGATCGCAACGATGTGACCGTGTGGTGGTCACTTCGTTGCGATCTGGGGGGGTCAGGGGGTGGCGCGGCCATGTCAGGGCGTGGATCGCAACGATGTGACCGTGTGGTGGTCACTTCGTTGCGATCTGGGTGAGGAGCCCCCTCGGCCGGTCGTCGCGGTTCCTCCTCGCGGTGCCGTGGTCGCGGCCACCTCGGTGCCCGGAGGCTGGCCGCTACCCTCGCTGGCCACCGCTGGGCGTGCCACAACGGCCAGCGGCGCCAGGTCCACACCCACCCGCGCGGACGTTCACCGCCGTGCGAGCGGCGCAGGGCC
>PWEU01000058.1 GCA_003554005.1 Nitriliruptoraceae bacterium | reverse complement strand
GGCGACGCAGGAACCCCGTCGTCGCTGGCGACGCAGGAACCCCGTCGTCGCTGGCGACGCAGGAACCCCGTCGTCGCTGGCGACGCAGGAACCCCGTCGTCGCTGGCGACGCAGGAACCCCGCCGTCGGCGAGGCAGGGGTCGCTACGCTCGCGGACGTCGAGGAGCAGTGACATGGCGGACCAGGCGATGCCGGGGCGCAAGGTCCCGGACTGGGTCGTGGCCGACCGCGCTGTGAGCCGCCTCCAGGAGCTGCTCGAGCAGCTGCCCCGCCCCCGTGCGCTCCCCGACCTGGACGCCTTGCTCGCCCAGGTCGGTGCCGACCGCTCCCTGCTCGCCGACGAGCGGGCCCGCAAGCTGCTCGACGAAGCGCTCAGGGACCGGCCGCTGTCCTCCCTGGAGGAGGTCCGGGTGCTGCGCACCGAGGTGGAGCTGTTGACCGTCGAGGTGGGGGTGCTCGCGGAGCGCCTCACCGATCCGAACCTCGCGATCACCGACCGCGAGGCCCTACAGGCCCGTCTGCACCGGGTCCGGACCCGCTGGGAGCAGCTCGCCGGCCAGCTGTGACCGGCCGTCGGGTCGCGGGGGTGCCGGCGGTCACGGCAGCGCGCCGACGCTCAGCCGGTCCGGTCCGAGGGGTCGTGCAGGGTGGCCGCACGGTCCAGCACCTCGTGGAAACGTCGGACGGTGATGTCGATCACCTGGTCGTGCCCCCAGACCATCAGGCCCTTGGCGTACCGGGCGGCGGCCCGCATCGAGGGTTTGCGCATCTCGACGTGCCAGCGGATCGTGAGCCGGGTGCCGGTGCCGTGGGGGACCAGGGAGACGTCGGCGGGACCGTGGAGGTCACCGCTGAGTCGGGCGGTGATGTGCTGCGCCGGCCGGACCTCGTCGAAGTGGATGCCGACACGGAACCGGTAGGGGATCGGTGGTACGACCAACCCCCGCAGCATCCCGCCGTCGACCAGGCCGCCGCCTTCCGCCTCGAACTCCCGGAGCCACCGCCACCAGCTCGGGAACCGCTCGGTCTCCGACATCCACCGCCACACGAACTCGACGTCGTGGCGGAACAGCTCCTCGCGATGGAGGCGGATCAGGTACAGCGGGTCGGCGTCGGCGGGGGCGTCCATCACGGCTCGATCCGCTGCAGCTCGCCGCCGCACCAGCGGGCGAAGGCGCGCTCGGCCGTGGCGCTCGGCTCGCGCACCCGGACCAGCCGCCGGTCGGGACGGGGCGGGCCGAGGGTGACCGTGCGGGTCAGCAACCTCGGACCCCTGGCCACGGTCACGGCGACCACCTGGCCGGTCTCGTAGGCGGAGAGGATCGCCGCGAGACGACCCCGGCCGACGGTACGCCCGTCGATGGCCAGCAGCCGGTCCTCACCCGACAGGCCCCCCTTCCAGGCCGGCCCGTCGCGCAGCACGCTGGCCAGGGCCACCTCGGTGTCGGACTCCCGCAGGTGGACGCCGAGATCGGGGGTGTCTGAGGCCCCGTCACCGTCCCAGCGCAGTCCCACGGCGGCGACGATCTCCTCGAGCTCCGGCAGACAGGGGCGGGCGACCCGGCGCTCGGTGAGGGCCGCGAGGTCGTCCCCGCCGACGGCGGCGATCGCGGACAGCACGTCCTGCTCGGTGAAGCCGGCGGGATCGAGGCCGTGCCGGTCCCACAGCGACCGGAACACGGTGTCCAGGCCGTCGCCGTCGGGGTCCTGGGCCCGCAGCCGCAGGTCGAGCTCGAAGGCGACCAGGGAGCCGTGGCCGTAGTAGTCGGTCATGACGTTGGGTGCGTTGTGGTCGCGGACGTAGTGCTTGATCCACGCCTCGTGGGAGGCCTGGCGCAGGCTCTGCCGGTGCACCCCGGGGGTGGCGAGCGTCCTCCTCCAGGTCGCCTGCAGGGTGTCGAGGAGGCGTCGCGGCCGCCACAGCCCGGCCCGGGTGGGGGGCAGTTCGTCGTAGTAGGCGGTCCACCCCTCGGCCACCCACAGCGACTCCGAGTGGGTGGGGCGGTCGTAGGCGGGACGCAGGAGGTCGGCGGGGACCAACCGCTTGACGTTCCACAGGTGGAGGTACTCGTGGGTGAGCAGCGACTGGAACCGGGCCTTCAGATCGGTGTCCTGGAAGGTGTGGATCGGCACCTGGAGGACCGTCCCGTCGCGGTGCTCGAGCCCACCGCCGCCGTCCTCCCAACCGGTGCACAGGATCGTGTAGCGGTCGGTGGGCAGCTCCCCGCCGAACAGTGCGCGGCAGGCCTCGGAGATGGCGGACAGGTCCGCGGCGATGCGGGGCAGGGCGGGCGCGCCGCCGTGGCCGGACCACACGAAGGTGTGGGGGACCCCGGCCACCTCGACGTCGAGGTGGGGGAACGCCCCGACCTCGAAGGCGCTGTCGATCAGGTGGTCACGATCGGCGGCGAGGTAGGTGTCGGGGGTCGGACCCGGCGGGAGCAGGGAGAAGACCCGGTGATCGGCCGGGACGGGGGGCAGGTGCACCTCGTGGGGGTGGTCCTGCGCACCGTCCACGTACAGGAAGGTCGCGGCCGGGATCAGCAACGCGTGGTGGTCGTCGACGTGGTTCGTGCGGACGCTGAGATCGTTCGCGTACAGCTCCCAGGTGACGGTCACCTCGCCGGCGACCTCCGCAGGCAGGCGCCAGGCGGTGGTGCCGTCGCGGTGCAGTTCGACCGCGCCGCCATGTCCGTTCCGGGCGACGATCGTCTGGACGTGCCGGGCGTAGTCGCGGACGACGTAACTGCCGGGCGTCCACACCGGAAGGACGAGCCGAGCGCCGGTGGCCAGCTCCTCGGGCACCGTCATCGACACCCGCACCAGGTGGTGCAGCCGATCGGCGAGGTCGACGTGGTAGCGGATCGGTGTGGCCACCGGCGCTCCTTCGTCGT
>PWEU01000071.1 GCA_003554005.1 Nitriliruptoraceae bacterium | reverse complement strand
GTGACCCAGCGGTTGATCTGGCGACGCACGTCGTTGCGCACCTCGACCACCGCCTTCTCCAGGTCAGCGTGGCTCGACGTGCCGACGATCTTGGGCAACCCAGCGATCCAGCAGGCCAGGACCGTGCGCTGGGAGTTCGTGTCGCGCTCGTTCACCGACAGCGCCAGCTCCACTTGCTCGGGCTGCCACCGCTTGAGGCGCCGATCGAGGTTGCCGAACACCAGCTCCCGGTACCGGTCGTACTCGTCGGGCCGGAACTCCGGCACGATGCGTAGCCGGTCCTTCATGGTCGTCATAGGTGGCTCCTGAGAGTCTTCCGCCCCGGGGCACACCGGGGGGCGACCGGGCACGCTAGCGCCCGCTGGCGGCGCCAGAGCAGCCGGACCGTGAGCTCTGCCGTGCCGTCGTCCTCGCTACGATGCCGGGTGCTCGCGGGTGTAGCTCAATGGTAGAGCCCCTGCCTTCCAAGCAGGAGGTGCCGGTTCGATCCCGGTCACCCGCTCCACGGCCCCGACCCGTCCCCACGATCAGGAGCCGGTCATGGCGAGCGTGTTCACGAGGATCATCGACGGCGAGCTTCCCGGCCGGTTCGTGTGGCGCGACGACGACGTCGTCGCGTTCCTGTCGATCGGTCCCCTCGCCCCGGGGCACACCCTGGTGGTGCCCCGCGACGAGGTCGACCACTGGATCGACCTCGACCCCGCGACCTGGCAGCGTGTCAGCGAGGTGACCCGCACGATCGGGCAGGCCCTGCAGCGGGCCTTCGACCCACCGCGGGTCGGGACCGCGATCGCCGGGTTCGAGGTGCCCCACTGCCACGTGCACGTCGTCCCCCTCAGGGAGCTGGCGGACCTGGACTTCGCCCGGGTGGATCCCGACCCGGATCCGGCGGCGCTCGACGACGCCGCCGAGCGGATCCGCGCCGCCCTGCGCGAGCTCGGGCACAGCGACCAGGTGGGGTGAGCGCTCCTCCTCCACCGCCGCCCAACCGCCCCCCTCCCCCACGGACGCCACCTGCACCGGGGGACGCCACCCCCGCGGGCACGGGCAGTGGCGACCGGCTCGAACCCGTGCGCCTCCGGGAGCGCGAACCGATCCTCGATCTGCTGCGCGGCGTCGCCGTCCTCGGCATCCTGCTGGTGAACATCGAGCTGATGCGCGGCCCGGCGCTGTTCGACGCCCTGGCGGGGACGCTGCCGCAGCCCACCAGCGACGCCGACCGGGTGACGAGCTTCCTGGTGGGCTGGCTCGCCGCCGGCAAGTTCATCTCCAGCTTCGCGGGGTTGTTCGGTGTGGGCGCCGGGCTGTTGGCGGCCAAGGCCTGGCAGCGACGGTGGTCGGCCCACCGGCTGCTGGCACGACGCTTCACGCTGTTGGCGGCGCTCGGGCTGGCCCACATGGTGCTGCTGTTCCCCGGCGACGTGCTGTTCGTCTACGCCGTGACCGGGTTCCTGCTGCTGGCCTTCCTGTCCGTGCAGCCGCGCACCGCCCTGTGGTGGTCGGGCGGCCTCCTCACCGTCCTGACGGTGGGCACGACGATGATCGTCGCGCTGGCGCCGGCATCGGCGGCGATCGGCGCCGATCGGGGCGCGCAGGACCCCGTCACCGGCGCCATGGAGAGCTTCTTCGACGAGCGGCGGCAGGCCACGATCGCCGCCTACACCGAGGGCGGGGTCGGCGAGGTGCTCCTGGCCCGGTCCTTCGAGGCGCTGGTGCTCCAGGCCGGCCAACTGACGGCGGGCCCCTGGCTGCTCGCGCTGTTCCTGCTGGGCTTCGCGGCGGCCCGCGCCGGCGTCGCCACCGACCCTGCCGCCCACCGACCGCTGCTGCGCCGGCTCGCCGTGCTCGGGCTCGGCATCGGGCTGCCGACCAACCTCGTCCTCGGGGTGATCGGCCCCGTAGGCACGGCCACGGGGACCATGGGCGAGATCGCGTCGCCCTGGGTCGAGGTCGCCGCCGTGCCCGCGCAGCTCGTGGCCGCGCCGCTCCTGGCCGTCGGCTCCCTCGCCGTCCTCAGCCTGCTCGCACTGCGCGTCGGGAGCTGGCGGCCGCTGGCCGCGGTGGGTCAGATGGCGTTGACCGCGTACCTGACCCAGAGCCTGGTCACCACGGTGGTGTTCGTGGGCTACGGGACCTACGGGGCCTGGACGGCGACGAGCGCGCTGGCGGTCGTCGGTGGGACCTGGCTCCTGCTGCTGGTGGGGTGCCCGCTGTGGCTGCGGTGGTTCCGGTTCGGTCCCGTGGAGTGGGTCTGGCGCTCCTGGACCTACCGGGGCTGGCAGCCGCTGCGGCGGGAGCGGTAGGGGCCACGCGCGCCCGCCCCCCAGGTGCGCCCACTGCCACACCCCGGAGGTGCCATCGCATCCCGGCTCAGGTACGGATCGCCAGCAGGGTCTGCTCGGCGATCTCCCGCTCCTCGTCGGTGGCGACCACCAGCACGGCCACCTCGCTGTCTTCGGCGTGGATCGCGACGACACCATCGGGGGCCTTGGCGGCCCGCTGCCCGTCGTTGCGCTCCGCAGCCACCCGGATCCCGAGCACGTCGAGGTCGGCACAGATCGCCGCCCGCAGGGTGTCGGAGTTCTCCCCGACCCCGGCGGTGAACACCACCGCGTCCAGCCGTCCGAGCACCGCGGCGTAGGCGCCGAGGTACTTGCGGATCCGGTGCACGTAGACGTCGAGGGCCAGCTGCGCCGTCTCATCGCCTTCGGCGGCGCGGTCCTCGATGGTGCGCAGGTCGTTGTCGCCGCAGAGCCCGAGCAGCCCGCTCTCCCGGTTCAGCACCCGTTCCACCTCTTCGGGGGACATCCCCGCCTCGCGGATCAGGTGGAAGATCACCGCCGGGTCCAGGTCACCGGACCGCGTACCCATCACCAGACCCTCCAGCGGCGAGAGCCCCATGGAGGTCTCCACGCTGCGCCCACCGTCGACCGCCGCCGCGGAGGCCCCGTTGCCGAGGTGGAGGGTGACGAGCTTGCACTCCTCCTCGGACCTGCCCAGCGCCGCGGTCGCGCGACGGGCGACGTAGGCGTGGGACGTGCCGTGGAAGCCGTAGCGGCGCACGCCCTGCTCGGTCAGCAGCCGCTCGGGCACCGCGTAGCGGTAGGCGGCTGGGGGCAGGGTCGCATGGAAGGCGGTGTCGAACACCGCCACGTTGGTCAGGTCGGGCCGCAGCTGACGTGCCACCTCGATGCCCGTGAGGTTTGCGGGGTTGTGCAGGGGCGCCAGCGGCACCTGGGCCTCGATCCGGGCGATGACCGCCTCGTCGATCACCGTCGGCGCGGTGAACTCCGACCCGCCGTGCACGACCCGGTGACCGATCGCACCGAGGTCGTCGGCCAGACCGGCCGACTCCAGCCGGGACACGATCCAACGGAAGCCGGCCGCGTGGTCGGTGATCGGCGCGTCGTCGGCCTCCTTGCTGGTGGTCCCGTCCTGGGCGACGACGACCTGCTCGGCCCGACCGGTCGACTCCCCGATGCGCTCCACCAGCCCCCTGGCCCGTAGCAGCAGACCGTTCGCGTGATCGTCGAAGAGCCGGTACTTGATCGAGGAGCTGCCGGAGTTGAGGACGAGGACCTGCACGGTGACCTCCTGGGCACGGGGGGCGAGGGCGGGGGGCGGGGCGAGGGGCGGGGGGCGAGACGAGGGGCGGGGCGGGGGCGAGGCGAGGGGCGGGAAAGGACGGGGATGCACGACACGCGGCGCGCGGCAGCTGACGGGGACCCGTCGTCAGGGACGGGCGCCGGCACCAGCGTGGCGGTGCTGTGGTCAGTCGAGCGGACTACTCCTGCTGGGCTTGGACGGCGGTGATCGTGACGGTGTTGACGATGTCGTCGACCAGGCAGCCGCGGGAGAGGTCGTTGACCGGCTTGTTGAGCCCCTGCAGGACCGGGCCGATCGCGACCGCACCCGAGGAACGCTGAACCGCCTTGTAGGTGTTGTTGCCGGTGTTGAGGTCGGGGAAGATGAACACCGTGGCGTGCCCGGCGACGCTGGAACCGGGCAGCTTGGCGGCCCCGACACCCGCGTCGATCGCCGCGTCGTACTGGATCGGCCCCTCGACCTCGAGGTCGGGACGGCGCTCGCGCACCAGAGCCGTGGCTTCGCGGACCCGCTCCACCGCGCGGCCCTTGCCCGACTCGCCCGTGGAGTAGGACAGCATCGCGACCTTCGGCTCGATGCCGAAGGCCGCGGCGGTGGTGGCGGAGCTGATGGCGATGTCGGCCAGGCCCTCGGCGTCGGGCTCCGGGTTGACCGCGCAGTCACCGTAGACCAGCACCCGATCGGCGAGCGCCATGAAGAACACCGAGGACACGATCGAGACGCCCTCCTTGGTGCGGATGATCTCGAAGGCGGGACGGATCGTGTGCTGGGTGGTGTGGACCGCCCCTGAGACCATGCCGTCGGCCATCCCCCGATGGACCATCATCGTGCCGAAGTAACCGACGTCGAGCATCGTCTCCAGGGAGAACTCCATCGTCACTCCCTTGTGGGCGCGGAGCTCGGTGTACTCGGCCGCGAAGTCCTCGACCAGGTCGGACTCCCCGGGGTCGATCAACTCGATGTCCTCGAGGTCGATGCCGACGCTGTCGGCGCGTGCGCGGACCTGCTCCAGGTCGCCGAGCAGGACCAGGTCGACGACGTTGCGGCGCCGCAGCACCTCGGTCGCACGCAGGATGCGCTCGTCCTCCCCCTCGGGCAGCACGACCCGCTTGCGATCGGCCCGGGCACGCTGCAGGAGCTCGTACTCGAACATCAGCGGGGTGACCCGTTCCGTGCGGGTGACCTCGATGCGCTTCTCCAGCAGCTCGGTGTCCACGTGTTCCTCGAACACCCCGAGCGCGGTCTCGATCTTGCGCTCGTTGCCGGGGCGCATGACGGCGGGCACGTCGGCGACCCGCCGGGCCGTGGTCCAGGTGTCGGTCCCGACCGAGAGCAGCGGCAGGGAGATCTCCCCGAGCCCGTCGAGCAGCTTCTCCAGGTTGCGGTGCAGCGGGAAGCCGCCGGTGAGCATGAGCGCCGCGACGTTGGGGAAGGTGCTGGCCGTCCGGGCGAGCAGCGTCCCGGCGATCACGTCGGGCCGGTCCCCGGGGGTGATGATCAGGGCCCCCTCCTCGATGTGGTCGAGGACGTTGGGCAGACTCATCGCGGCGATCTTGATCGTCGTGACCTCACGGTCGAGGTCGGCGACCGCGCCGGCCAGCTGATCGGCAGCGAGCTCGTCGACGATCTCGCGCACCGTGGGCTTGGCCAGCATGGGGGCCTCGGGCAGGACCCAGACCGGCTCCTCGGTCCCTTCGGACTCCACCGTCTCGCGGACCTCGTCGATCACGGCCGGATCGACCCGGTTGACCACGATGGCCGCCACGGTGCAGCCCTCCCCGAGCAGGGACTCCCGCGCGATGTGGAGGGCGTCGAGCACCTCGCTGGGCAGCCGATCGGCGCCGTTGACCACCGCCAGCACCGGCGCACCGAGGTGGTTGGCGATCTGCGCGTTGACGTCGAACTCCAGGGCGGCGGCGGCACCGGTGTAGTCCGAGCCGTCGTAGAGGACGAAGGGGAAGCGCCCCTCCATGGCCTGGGCCACATCGAGGATGCCCTTGAACACCTCCTCACCCCGACCTTCGCCGAACAGCTCGGCGACCTGGTCAGAGCCGAACACCGCCATGTCCTTGGGGCCGAGCTCCAGGTCGTAGCGGCGGCGCATCAGCTCGATCCGCTGGTCCGGCTCCCGGCTCGAGGGCACGACCGGACGGACGTAGCCGACCGAACCGAGCCGGCGCGTCAGCAGCTCCATGATCCCGAGCGTCACCAGGGAGCGGCCCGCCCGGGGTTCCAGAGACGCGAGGTAGAGACGGTTGGCCACGATGTACCCGATGCTGGAGGAGGACCTCGAGTCAAGCAGTCGGCCGACCCTCCCGCCGAGGGACTAGCGTTCCGCCCGGACAGGGTCGAAAGGTCACAGCCATCAAGGCGGTCCGCACGGTCATCCCGGTGCCCGAACGGGCACCGCTGGCTGCGCTGGGCCGACGGATCACCATCGCGGTCGCCCTGCTGTTCGTCGTTGCCATCGCGGTGCTGGCGACCCGCGGCGGCTACGTCGACGAGACAGGTCGACCGGTCGGCCTCCTCGACGCGCTGTACTACGCCTCGGTGACCGTGACCACGACGGGATACGGCGACATCACGCCGGTGACCACCGGGGCCCGGCTGACGGCGTTACTGGTCATCACCCCGGCACGGGTCGCCTTCCTGCTGGTCGTGGTGGGCACGACGGTGGAGCTGTTGACCGACCGCTGGCGCGAGACCCTGCGCCACGACCGATGGAGGAGACGCGTGCGCGACCATCACGTGATCTGTGGCTACGGCGTCAAGGGACGGTCCGCCGCACGAACGCTCGCCGAGGGCGGGATGAACGGGCTGGAGCTCGTCGTCGTCGAGCTCGACCCCGAGACCGCCGAGGAAGCAACCCGCGACGGCTACACCGTCGTCGTCGGCGACGCCTCGCGGACCCGCACCCTGCTCGAGGCGCAGATCGAACGGGCGAAGGCCGTGATCGTCGCACCGGAGCGCGACGACGCGGCGGTGCTGATCACCCTGACCGCACGGGAGCTGGCGCCCGACGCCACGATCGTGGCCGCCGTGCGGGAGCAGGAGAACGCCCATCTGCTGCGGCAGTCCGGTGCGGACGCGGTCATCACGTCCGCGGAGACCTCCGGCCGACTGCTGGGGGTGACCAGCCGGAACCCGAGGATCGCCGCCGTGGTCACCGATCTGCTCCAGACCTCCCAAGGCCTGGTCATAGAGGAACGTGAGGTGGCACCCGACGAGGGGGGGCGTCCGCTGAGCGAGGCGCGCGGCGTCAACCTGGCGGTGGTCCGACGTGACACCCTGCTGCGCTACGACAACCAGGCGGTCAAGGAGCTGGTGGCGGGCGACCTGCTGCTGGGACTGCCCGAACCGGCTGCCTGAGCCGCGCGCGACAGACCGGCGCCGGACGCTGACAGCGTCGGCAGGCCGGTGTCATAGGCTGCGCAGCCTGCGGGCGCCGACCACCTCGGTGTCCACGACCGGGCGCCGACCGCCCGGCCTCCCTGCCACCTCCCAGGAGTCCGACACGTATGGCCACCATCTTCTACGACGACGACGCTGACCTCTCCGTCATCCAGGGGCGCAAGGTCGCCGTGCTCGGCTACGGCAGCCAGGGACACGCCCACAGCCTCAACCTCCGCGACTCGGGCGTCGACGTGCGGGTCGGACTGCGTGAGGGATCCTCCTCCTGGGCCCGGGCCGAGGAGCAGGGGCTGAAGGTGCTCGAGACCAACGCTGCTGCCGCTGAAGCCGACGTGATCGTGATCCTCGCTCCCGACACGGCCCAGAAGGGCATGTGGGAGCAGGGGGTGCGGGACGCGGTCCAGCCGGGTGACGCGCTGGTGTTCGGTCACGGCTTCAACATCCACTACGGCCTGATCGAGCCACCCGCGGGCGTCGATGTCTTCCTGGCCGCCCCGAAGTCGCCGGGCCACATCGCCCGCCGGACCTACGAGCAGGGGCAGGGCGTCCCCGGCCTGCTGGCCGTCCACCAGGACGCGACCGGCGGCGCCCACGATCTCGGGCGCTCCTACGCCAAGGGGATCGGGCTGACCCGCGCCGGCGTGCTCGAGACCACCTTCGCCGAGGAGACCGAGACCGACCTGTTCGGTGAGCAGGCCGTACTGTGCGGCGGCGTCAGCCACCTCGTCCAAGCCGGCTTCGAGACCCTGGTCGACGCCGGCTACCAGCCGGAGGCTGCCTACTTCGAGTGCCTCCACGAGCTGAAGCTGATCGTCGACATGATGTACGAGGGCGGGATCTCGTGGATGCGGCACTCCATCTCCACCACCGCCGAGTACGGCGACTACGTCTCCGGACCCCGGGTCATCGGTGAGGAGTCACGGGCCGCGATGCAGCAGATCCTCACGGAGATCCAGGACGGCACCTTCGCGCGCAACTTCGTCGCCGAGATCGAGTCCGGTGGCGAGTTGTTCGAGGCCAAGCGCGCCGAGGGCAAGTCGCACGCCGTCGAGACCGTGGGCCGGGAGTTGCGGGCGATGATCCCGTTCATCGACACGCCGAGCGAGGAGTACTGACCTACCGGTCGCCCTCAGTGGCTACCCGCTGGAGGGACCCGGGACACCCGGCTCGATCTGGGCGAACCCCCATCCGTCGAGCAGTTGTGGCTCGGTCTGCTCCCAGGGGCCGACCAGGGTGGTCACCAACCGCTCGATCGTGCCCGCGTCGGGCAGCCGTCGGCCCAGGAGCGGCCCTCGACCCGACTGGCTGCCCGTGACCCGGTCCAGGTAGCCGGCGACCGACATCGCCTGAGGTCCGTCGGCGGCGACCACCAGGTGCCCCTGTGTGCTGCGGGCCCTCGCACGATCGAAGGCCACGACCAGCTCCAGCGCGTCGGCGATGCGGACGGGTCGGACCACGACGTCGAGGTGGACGGGGTCGAGACCGGCGGTCATCAGCACATCCCGCAGCGCCGGCGTGTCCACCAGACCGAGCCGCAGCGCGATGGTGGGGCAGGGCAGGTCAGCGAACGCCTCCTCCATCGCGGCCTTCGCTCGGCGGAGCGGATCGGTGGCGTCTGGGGTGGCGCCGGCCACGGACAACGCGATGACACGCCGAACCCCTGCCCCCCGCGCGGCCCGGGCGGCCACCTCGGCGTCGGCGACGATGCGACCTGGGCCCCGGGTGCCGAGCCCCCCACCGACGTGCACGAGGGTGTGGACGTCGGCCAGAGCAGCCTCGAGGCGGCCCTCGTCGTCGGAGGTGGCGGTGGCCACGAAGGCGCCGGCCGCGCGCAGGCTCGCGACGTCGCCGGCAGCGGTGACGCGCACCTCACCGCCCTCCTCGAGGAGCCGGGTAGCGAGCCGTCGAGCGAAGGGCTGGTGTGCGGCGGTGACCAGTACGGGCATGGCGGGCAGGCTAGTGAGACGCTGGGAAGGTCGTGAGCTCCTATGGTCGGTGCTCCCGGCTGCCCCGACCGGCGACGTTCCGCGGTGTCGAGACCCGGTCACCACGGGTGGGCTGTCCGGTCGGCGATGGTCTGGCCACGTCGCTCGACGCGTCGTACCTTCGACGTCCACCACCGGCCGCGTGCGGCGGCCGACATCGGTCCACGCGGCGGCCGACATCGGTCCACGCGGCGGCCGACATCGGTCCACGCGGCGGCCGACATCGGTCTTCGCGGCGGGGCCGACCGGTCGCCAGCCCGCTCCAACCATCGGTCGAGATCAGACAGGGACACGATGATCAGCTTCGATCTCGCACAGCAACTGCACGAGGCCGGTCTCCGCTGGGTGCCCTCGGAAGGGGACCGCTTCGTCCTGCCGGACCGCGATCTGGATGGGATGGTGTTCACGATCTCTGAGATGGTGGTCGAGGTACGACGCTCGCCCGTCGGGGACCTCATCGCCTTCAACGGCACCACCGAATGGGCGCTGGACGCCATCGAGCAGGCGGAGACCGTCTGGTTGCCGCGCGAAGCGCAGTTACGGGAACTGCTCGACACCACCCTGCTGTCGCTCGCCCGGCTCGACGACGGCTGGCGCTGCACCGTGCGCATCGGTGACTAACTCGTGGAGGTCGAGGCTCAACAGGCGGACGAGGCCTACGGGCGCGCCCTGCTGGCGGCGCTCAGGGGTCCCGACCGCGCGTAGCTTGCGGCCACCACGACTCAGCCTCGTCGAGCGACCTCGCCGGTTGTCCACAGCCGGACACCGATCCATCCCTGCCTCGAACGTGCGTTCGCATAGCATCATCTCACCGGAACACGGAGAGATGGGATGTCGGAGTCCGCGACCTACGACGCCGCGACGTACGTCGACCTCGCGCCCGCCCGCAGCGGGCGCGAGGCGGCGACGCCGCGCCGCGGATCGCGGACACCTCCCGGCAGGCAGGCTCCTCGCCTCGCAGCCGAACCCTCACCCAGCGAGTGGAGCGGTCCCCGATCGCGCCTCGCGGTGGCGATCGACGACCTGGCCGCCATCGACGTCGACGCGCTGTCCGACGCTGAGCTGCGTCAGCACCTCGCCGATCTGCGCCAGCCGCTCGCCCGACTGACCGCGCTGCGCGCCAGCTGGTCGGCGTCACTCGAGTCCCGGGCCATCGCGGGAGCGCCTCCGCAGCAGCGTGGTTCCGCGCAGCGCGATGGACGCCTGGCCTTCGCTGACGAGCACCAGCTCACCCCTTCCGAAGCGAAACGTGCGGTCGAGGCCGGCAAGGCGGCCCGCCAGCACCCCGAGACGGGTCAGGCGTTCCTGGCTGGTGACCTCTCACCCGAGCACGTGCGGGTGATCGACGAGGTGCTCGGGGCCGTCGACGCCGAACATCGCGACCTCCTCGAGCAGCAACTGCTCGACCTGGCCCGTGGACGCAACGCCGTGCAGTTCGGTCGGGACGCCCGGGCGCTCCTGGTCTCGTTCTCGCCGGAGGACGCAGCCGATGCCGGGAAGCGCAAGCTCGCGCGTCGCCGGGTCCGTGCGACCGACACGGCAGATGGTGGCTTCGCGTTCAGCGGCCTGCTCTACGGCACGGCGGCGGAGACGGCCAGGATCGCGCTCGACGCCTTCACCCGGCCCGATGTCGCGGGCGAGCACCGCACGCCGGACCAACGGGCCGCGGACGGGTTCGAGCAGCTGTGTGCCGCCGCGCTGCGCACCGACGCCGCACCGTCCCAGCACGGCGCTCGGCCGCAGGTACTCGTGGTGATGGACGCGGAGCAGTTGGCGCACCACGAACAGGATGCCGGCACCGGGGCGGCACACTTCGTTCGTTCCGGGCAACCGGTAACGACCACCGAGCTCGGGCCGTTGCTGGACGACTGCCACCTGGTTCGTGTCGTCCTGGATGCGGAGCGCACCCCCATCGAGGTCTCCGAGGCCGTTCGGACCGTGCCCACCGGACTGTGGCGCGCGCTGCTGGTCCGCGATGGCGGCTGCACGTGGCCCGGGTGTGACGCCCCGGCGGCATGGTGTGATGTCGCTCACGGGCACACCTCCTTCGCCCGGAACGGCCGCTTGGCACCGGACAACGCGGCGCTGTTGTGTCGGCGCCACCACCGGCGGTTCGACAGCGGCCCCTGGCGGATCGAGGTGCGAGGCGATCGGGTCAGCTACCAGCGGACGGACAGCACCGAGAGAGAGGTGAGGAACCGATCCCCCTGAGCACCAAGACCGGGATCCCAGCTCCGCCGACCTCGCAAAGCAGGGGGCCGGTCGATCGCCCCTGAGCCCGATGCAGCCTGCGCGGCTCCCAAGAGCAAGGCGCCCGACCCTCGGACCGGGCTACCCGCTCACCTGTCCCACGACCCCGAGCGATGCATCGAGGTCATCTCAGAGTGGAAGGTGCAGCTCTCCTCGAAGGCACACCCCGATGCTCGTCGCACTCGGCTGCACATCATCACGAGATCTCCCTGGCCATCGACCATCCGATGGCAGCGAGTGATCGTGGCCTCATGCCAGTAGCACCCGGGATCGGGACCTGCCGGTCTTGGAGCCGCTGGAAGCTGGTACTTCGGGGGACGGCCGTGCGGTCGATCCGAAGGACCCGCCTCCGCGCGGTGGAGGGCCGCAGGACCGCCCCCTGACTCAACGGCTCGGGCTGAACACGTGGACCCCGCCGTAGATCTGGACCGGAGTGCCGTCGGCGACCTCGTTGATCAGCCATCTCGCGTCGGCCCGCGTGACCCGTACGCAACCGTGGCTCGCAGGGTGGTTCGGCACCGAGTTCGCGCCGTGGATCGCGAAGCCTCGGTAGAAGTACAGCGGGTCGTAGAGGACCCCGAGCTCCGCGTGCCGCTCACCGTGGATGCGACGTTCGATGCGGAAGTCCCCGACGGGGGTACGGGCGTACGCCGTCCCTTGGCGGTACGCCTCGCCATTACCGGAGCTGACGTGCAGGGTCACGACCCTCGTGCCCTCGCGCACCACGTGCGCGAGCTGACGGGTGAGGTCGACCTCGATCCGGGTGGCCGGCCCACCGCGGAGCGCCGGTGCCACCGGCGAGTCGAGGGCAGCCAACGTCACGGGTCCGACGATGCCGTCAACGCTCAGACCGTTGCCCTGCTGGAACGCCATCACCGACTCGCGCGTCTGCTGACCCTGCAGACCATCCGCGGGACCGAGCAGATAGCCGAGCTCCTTCAGGCGGTGCTGTACGGCGACGAGGTCGACCGGATCGGGCGTCGGCGCCGGTTCGATCCTCGAGGACCCCTCGATCGGCTCCCCAACGACCGGCGGGGTGGCCGGCTCGGTCGCCTCGATCGGCGAGGGAGCCACGGGCGGCGAGGGAGCCACGGGCGGCGAGGGATCCACGGGCGGCGAGGGATCCACGGGCGGCGAGAGAGCCACGGGCGGCGAGAGAGCCACGGGTGGTTCGACTGCCGGCTCCTGCTGCGGCGCCTCAGCGTCGGCGTCCGACCTCCCCAGAGGGGGAACCACACCCCCGTCGGGCCCGTCATCCGCCGCGGGCTGCGGGTCCAGGCGCGAGTCGACGTCATCGGCCGGCACTGCGGGCGCGACGAGATCCGGGACCGGGGGCGACGTCGCCGGTGTCACCGGCGTTGCTGGCCAGGCGCCCGCCGATACGAGCGCGGCCCCAGACGCTGTCAACATCACGACGAGCAGCACCGCGAGCGAGCCGGCAGCGTGTCGGTGACGGCGGCTTCCCGGCGCCGGTGTGCCACTGGCCCAGGGGACTTCGAGGGCGGTCATGAGGGTTCCTGTCCGGTGTGGTGGCCTCACCCCTCCCGACGCACGGCACCGTTCTCAGGTTGCATCTCCCTCCTCGCGGCGGACCCGGACGGCTCGCGGGGACGCCCGGCTGCCGTCGATCGAGACGTGACCCGTCTGGTCAGCGCACCGGCTCGATCACCGTGGCGACATCGGAGGACCCGCAGCAACGCGTCAGGGGATGCCGCACCGCCGAAGCGGTACTGACATCCCCTGACGCTGGCCCTGACGCTGGCCCTGACGTCCGGTGACCGGACCTGACCGATGTCAGATGACGATGAACATCAGCT
>PWEU01000120.1 GCA_003554005.1 Nitriliruptoraceae bacterium | reverse complement strand
AGTCGTTGTCCGAGATCTTGGGGCGCATCTTGATCTCCTTGACGGAGATCTGGCTCTGGCGCTTGCGCGCCTCCTTCTGCTTCTGCTCGGCCTCGTACTTGGCCTTGCCCCAGTCCATGATGCGACACACCGGCGGATCCGCCTGGGGGGCCACCTCGACGAGATCGAGGTCCTGCTCGCGGGCTCTGCGGAGCGCCTGGGCCAGGGGGACGATGCCCACCTGCTCGCCGTCGGCGTCCACGAGCCGGACCCGCGGGACCTTGATGTCCGCGTTCAGCCGGCGCTGCTGCTCGTCGATGTCGCTGCCTCCTGGGTCAGTGTCGGGCGTCCTGGGTGGTGCGGGCTCGCGTGGTGGCACTTCCCGTCCGAGCGCGGGGGCCGGGACGGAAGATGGCGACCCGGAGGGTCGCCATCGGGACGATGCCGTCGTCAGCCGGACGCGCTGCGTCCGGTGACCGCATCGACCCGGGGAGGCTGGACCTCGCGGGTGGGTGCTCGAGCACCGCTTGTCTTCGGTTGTCCGCGCCTCGCGCGATGGCACCGAGGGCCGGTGTCCATCGCGCCGTTCGGGCACGCGTGATGGAGGGTAGCAGCCCGCTCGCCCGGGAGGTCGGTGTCCCGGGAGGAGGTCAGCGCCCGGGGACCCACAGCCGGGAGGCGGCGCTGCCGCCCGACGCCGGCGGCGGGGTGGCCGGTGGCGGCTGGTCGCCGGCCTCGGGCGCGGTGCCGTCACCGCGGTCCGCTCCCGCGTCGGCGGTGGCACCCGGCTCCGTGGCCAGATCCCCCGACTCGGCCTGGCCGGCAGCGGCGGCCTTGGCCACCTGCTGCTCCCCCTCGACCTGGGCCATCCGCAGCTGGGTGAGGGCTTCATCCAGCTGCTGGGTGAGCTGCTCGGGCACGTGACCGCGGACGGTGTCGGTCAGCGCCGACACCGTGTCGATCAGCAGGCGCCCGTCCCGCCGGCCGACCTTGACCTGGGCCGCGTTGAGCAGCGCGTTCACCACCTCGGCGAGCACCTGGTCGACGGGAGCCTCCCGCAGCTGCGAGAGGTAGGCACGGATCTCCTCCTCCGAGGGCTGCTGCTGGCCCCCGAGGTCGGCGGCGGTGGAGGGGTCGAACGGCACGTCGCTCACGCGGCGCTCCTCTTGGGCATCGGTCGGTGGTGGTCGGGGGGCAGCCTACCGGCGCGTACGCTGGTGTCCGGCGAGCGGGCGGCCGCTCGGTCCCCGCTCCCGCACCCCTCTTCCCGCCAGCGAGGTGGAACGTTGAAGACCTTCGACGCGCTCTTCGCCGAGCTGTCCGAGAAGGCCGAGACCCGGCCCACGGGCTCCGGCACCGTCGCGGCGCTCGATGCGGGCGTGCACCACATCGGCAAGAAGGTCGTCGAGGAGGCGGCGGAGGCCTGGATGGCCGCCGAGCACGAGTCGCCCGAGCGGGCGGCGGAGGAGATCAGCCAGCTCCTCTACCACGCCCAGGTCCTCATGCTGGCGACCGGCCTCAGCCTCGAGGACGTCTACGCTCACCTCTGAGCGCGCCACCTCCGCGCCACGTCTGCGCCGCGGCGTCGCAGGCGCACCCGGTCCGCTCCCCCCGTCGACGAGTCCGCACCGCCCGCCCCGCCGGGCCCCTGACCTGCGAGGTCCCGATGCTGCGCATCGCCGTGCCCAACAAGGGCACCCTGTCCGAGCCCGCCTCCGAGATGCTCAAAGAGGCCGGCTACCGCCAACGCCGCGACCAGCGGGAGCTGGTGCTGGGCGACCCGGACAACGACACCGAGTTCTTCTTCCTCCGCCCCCGGGACATCGCGACCTACGTCGGGTCGGGCCAGCTCGAGATCGGCATCACGGGCCGGGACCTGCTGTTGGACGGCGAGAACGACGCCGAGGAGGTGCTCGCCCTCGGCTTCGGCAGCTCCACCTTCCGCTACGCCGCCATCCCCGGCGCGGCCACCAGGGTCGAGGAGTTGGCCGGTCGCCGCATCGCGACCTCCTACCCCGGCATCGTCGAGCGGGACCTGTCCGCCCGCGGGATCGACGCCGAGGTGATCAAGCTGGACGGCGCGGTGGAGACCGCCGTCCGGCTCGGGGTGGCCGACGTGATCGCCGACGTGGTCTCCACGGGCACGACCCTGCGCCAGGCCGGCCTGGAGGTCCTCGGCGACCCGATCCTCACGTCGGAGGCCGTGCTGGTACGTCGCCAGGGGGCGGTCTCCAACGGCGCCGTCGAGCAACTGCTCCGCCGACTCAACGGGGTCATCATCGCCCGCAGGTACGTGATGATGGACTACGACGTCCGGGTGGAGCACCTCGATGAAGCCTGCGCCCTGACCCCGGGCATCGAGTCGCCGACGGTCAGCCCGCTGCACGACAAGGGCTGGGTCGCCGTGCGGTCGATGGTGCTGCGCAGCGAGACCAACCCGATCATGGACCAGCTATGGGCGCTCGGGGCCCGTGGCATCCTCGTCACCGACATCCTCGCCTGCCGCCTCTAGGCCGGACGCTCGCGGACGGTCTCAAGCGGGGTCCTCGGCGGCGGCCGGCTCGCTGCGGTCGCTGCGGTCACAGCGGTCGGCGCCGGGGAAGCTCACGCCGGGTTCGGTGACCAGGGTCAACGAGCGGGTGGCGCGGGTCACGGCGACGTAGAGCTGGTGCGTGCCGATCTCGGAGCGCCCGACGATGCGGTCGGGACCGACCACCACCACGTCGTCGAACTCGAGCCCCTTGGCCTCACGGACCTCGAGCACCCGGACGCGGTCGATCTCGTCGCGCGTCACGCCCGAGGCGATGGCCCGCTGCAGGCCGGCGACGTCGTCGTCGTCGGCGAGCACGCCGACGGTGCCGCCGCGGCCGGCGAGCAGGGCATCGACCACCTCGACGCTGGCCGTCGCCAGATCATCGGCGACGAGGTGGTGGGGCTGCTGCCCGGCCGAGCGCACCGCCCGGGGCGCCAACGCCGGGTCGTGGCCCGCGGCCGCGAGCACCTCGGTGGCGAGCTCCGCGATCTCCGACGGCGTGCGGTAGTTCACCTCCAGCCGGGCGATCTCGACCGCCCGACGACCGATCAGCGCGGCAACGGCCTCCCAGTCGGCCGGTTCCGACACCCGGCTGCGCTGGGCCAGGTCACCGACGACCGTCCAGGAGGCGTAGGGACCCCGCCGGCTGACCGTCCGCCACTGCATCGGGCTGAGGTCCTGGGCCTCGTCGACGACGACGTGGGCGAAATCGCGGTAGCCCTCGACCTCCACGTCCACCACCGGGGCCTCCACGTGCAGCGCCTCGGTGCTGAGCCGGATGCCCTCGTCGGCCTCCTCGCGGGGGCGGGGGGTGGGACGCTTGGCGGTCGGGGTCCCGAGCAGCGCGACCAGCTCGTCGAGCAGGGCCACGTCGTCGACCGTCCAGGAGCTCGCCCGCTCCCACGCGGCGGCCAGCCGCGCGACGTCGACAGCCGGCAGCACCCCGTCGGCCACCTCGCCGAGCGGGAGCTCACCGGTGGCCAGCGCCGCCAGCACCGTCTCGGCGTCGACGTCGGGCCACAGGCAGCGCCGGAGCAGGATCACCTCGGGGGCGGCGTCCACCGCGGCGTTGAACCCGCTGCCCTCACGATCCTCGGGCACCCGCCGTCCAGCCGCCCGGTGGGCGGAGGCCCAGGCCGAGAACAGCGCGTCGGCCAGGGCGTCGGCCACCACCGGGGCACGGTCGTGGTAGCTGCCGCCGGGCACGTCGACCCGGAGCCGCTCCAGGTGGCGTCGGCGCAGGGTCTCGAGCGTGGTCCCGCGCACGGACACGGTGGTGCCGTCGAAGGACAGGCGGGTGGTGGGCGGGATCGGGGGCAGGGCACGGGACAGGGTGCGCCGCAGCACCTCGACCATGGCGAGGTCACCCTTGATGCGGGAGGTCTCCGGGTCGTCCCATCCCCGGATCCGGGTCCCCCGGGGCGCCAGCGCCGCCATGGGCCGCTGCACGGCACGGTCCTCGCCGAGCGCCGGGAGCACCCGGGCCGTGTACTCGGTGAACGCCGCCGACGGGCCGATCACCAGCACGCCCCGGCCCTCGAACCGGTCGCGGTCGCGGTAGAGCAGGTAGGCGACCCGGTGCAGCGCCACGACGGTCTTGCCGGTGCCCGGCCCGCCGGACACCACCAGGGTGCCCGTGGCCGGCGCCCGGATGATGCGGTCCTGCTCTCCCTGGATCGTCGCGACGATGTCGCGCATCGTCCCGCTGCGGTCCCGGCTCAGCGCCGCCAGCAGCGCGCCCTGCCCGGTGACCGCCCGCAGCCCGAGTTGCTCGGCGGCGGTGCCGTCGAGCAACTCGTCGTCGAGATCGACCAGCTCCCGGCCACGGGTGACCAGCGTCCGGCGCCGGGCCACCCCGATCGGGCGGGCCGCCGTGGCCTGGTAGAAGGCCGCCGCCGCCGGGGCGCGCCAGTCGACCAGCAGCACGTCGCCGTCCTCGTCGATCACCGACACCCGCCCGACGTGGAGCTCGTCACCGTCGGAGAGATCGAGCCGACCGAAGGCCAGGGACTCCACGTCACCGAAGGTGAACCGGGCCCGCCGGCTGGCGTGGTGGTGGGCGGTGACGTCCCGCTCGTAGCGCGCCTGGAAGGTGACCCCGGAGCGGTCCGCTGCCGCCTGGGCCGCCCGTTCCTCGGCGCGACGCCGCAGCAGCTCGACGCGGTCGGGGATGCGGTCGAGGTGCTCCTGCTCCGCCGCGAGCGCCGCACGCTTGTCCCCCGGTCGCGGCTCGACGACCGGGGTGGGCTCGTGGTCGCCGTGCTCGGCGGCCTCGCCGGCGGCGGGGGTCACAGGCTCCGCAGCAGCGTCGCGGTCTCCACCGCCGCCAGGGCGGCCTCCGCCCCCTTGTTGCCGAGCTTGCCTCCGGCGCGGGCGACGGCCTGGTCCCAGTCCTCCGTCGTCAGCACGGCGTTGCCGATGGCGATGCCGTGGGTCCTGGCCACCGCCGCGGTGCCGTTGGAGCCCTCACCCGCAACGTAGTCGAAGTGGGTGGTCTCACCCCTCACGACGCACCCCAGCGCCACCAGCGCATCCACCTCGCCGCTGGCGGCCAGGCGGTCCAGCACGACGGGTAGCTCCCACGCCCCCGGGACCCACACCACGGAGAGGTCCTCGGCTCGGGCTCCGTGGCGCAGCAGCGCCCCCGTGGCACCGTCGACGAGCTGGCGCACGATCGTCTCGTTGAACCGGGCCGCCACGACGGCGATCCGGAGACCGGCGGCGTCGAGGGTGCCCTCGAGGTGTCGGATGTCACTCACGGGCTGTCCTTCCCATCTGCTCGGCGACGACGGTCGTCGTCGGTGTCGTCGGCGGGCGGCGGGGCCATCGCCAGCCCACGTATCGGCTGCTCCACCGCGCGTGGGGAGCGCACCCCCTGGGCGGCGATGTCGCCGACGCCGGTCGACACGGGCAGGTCCTCGCCCTCGAGGTCGTGGCCCATGCGCTCCGCCTTGGTCCTGAGGGAGAACGCGTTGGAGGGGTTGGGGAGGACCTCCACCGGGACCCGGTCCACGATCGACAGGCCGAACCCCGACAGCGCTGCTCGCTTGGCCGGGTTGTTGGTCAGCAGCCGCAGGGTGGAGAAGCCGAGGTCGGCGAGGATCATCGCCCCGATGCCGTAGTCGCGGGAGTCGTTGGGCAGCCCGAGCCGGAGGTTGGCCTCGACGGTGTCGGCGCCGTTGTCCTGGAGCTCGTAGGCCCGCAGCTTGTGCAGCAGACCGATACCCCGCCCCTCGTGGCCCCGGAGGTAGACGATCGCACCCTGGCCTTCCTCGGCGATCCGGGCCATGGCCAGGTCGAGCTGGGGGCCGCAGTCGCAGCGCAGCGAGCGGAACACGTCACCGGTGAGGCACTCGGAGTGCATGCGGACCAGGATGTCCGGCTGGCCTTCGGGGTCGCCGACCAGCAGCGCCAGGGACTCGTTGCCGTCGAAGGAGTTGCGGTAGCCGATGATCCGCCAGTCCCCGTAGGGCGTGGGCAGCTTGGCGACCGCGACCCGCTCGACCAGGGTCTCGCGCGCCCGGCGGTAGGCGACCAGGTCGGCGATCGTGACCATCTTCAGGTCGTGCTCGGCGCAGAACCGCTCCAGGTCGGGGACCCGGGCCATCGACCCGTCGGGGTTGACGAGCTCGCAGATCACCGCGGCGGGCTGGCGACCGGCGAGCCGGACGAGGTCCACCGACGCCTCGGTGTGCCCGAGCCGGTGCAGGACCCCGCCGGGTTGGTAGCGCAGCGGCAGCACGTGGCCCGGGCGGGTGATGTCCTCAGGCGTGGTGGAGGGGTCGGCGAGCACCTGGCAGGTCCGCGCGCGGTCGGCGGCGGAGATCCCGGTCGAGGTGCCCTCCACGGCGTCCACCGACACCGTGTAGGCCGTGCCCTTGGGGTCCTGGTTGCGGGCGACCATGGGTGGGAGCTCGAGGCGGTCCAGATCGTCGCCCAGCATGGGCACGCACACGAACCCGGAGGGGTGCTGGATCACGAAGGCCATCTGCTCCGGGGTGACCGCGTCGGCGGCCAGCACCAGGTCGCCCTCGTTCTCCCGGGCCTCATCGTCGACGACCACGACCATCCCGCCGTCGGCGAGCACGGCGATGGCCTCGTCGATCGTGGCGAAGGGACTCACGCGCCCTCCTCGCCGGCGGCGGTGTCGGGCGCGTAGGGGCTGGCCGCGCCACCGGCGAGCAGTTGCTCGACGTACTTGGCGATCACGTCCACCTCGAGGTTCACCCGATCTCCCACACCCAACACCCCGAGCGTCGTGACGTCGAGGGTGTGGGGGATGAGCCCGATGCGGAACCGCCCGTCGTCGGTGCGGTCGACCACGGTGAGGCTGATCCCGGAGACGCTGATCGAGCCCTTGGGGACCAGGTAGCGGGACAGCGACGCCGGTGCGTCGATCGTGAGGAACACGGTGCCCGGCAGCTCCTGACGGGCGGTGATGGTGCCGACCCCGTCGACGTGCCCCTGGACCATGTGACCACCGAGGCGGGCGTCGACCCGCATGGCCCGCTCCAGGTTGACGGGGCGTCCGACCTCGAGATCCCCGAGCGCGGTGGCCCTGAGCGTCTCAGCCATCAGGTCGGCGGTGAACCCCTCCCCCGGCAGCGTCGTCACGGTCAGACAGGTGCCGTCGACGCTGATGGAGTCGCCGATCACGGCGCCGTCGAGGATGTGGCCGCACCGGATGTGCAGGCGCGCGTAGCCGTCCTGCCCCTCGATGTCGGCCACCTGGCCGAGCTCCTCCACGATGCCGGTGAACATGCCTGGGCTCCTCAGATGTCGGCGGTGTGTGCGGGGATGGTGATGGGGCGGGGGGCGAGCGCGCGGTACTGCACGATCGCGTCGGCTCCGGCCCCTCCACTGCGTTCGAGGCTCCAGACCCCCCGGGGGGGGGTGGTCAGGGCGCTCGGGGCGGTGTCACCGAGGCGGACGGCGACGTGCCGGACCAGTCGGTCGACGAGGCCGGCGCGCAGCAGCGCGCCCGACAGCGTAGGCCCCGGCTCGGCGAGCAGGGACACCATCCCCGCCTCGGCCAGGGCGGCCAGCGCCGCCGGGAGCGCCACCCCCCGGCCGTCGTCGCCGGCAGGGACGGCGAGGAGGTGGACGCCCGCGTCGCGCAGGCGGGCCGCCCGCTGCTCGCGCCGCTCCTCTCCCGCCGGGTCGTGACCACCGGGCTCGACGGTGACGAGCACGGTGCCGGGCCGCACGACCCGGGCCTTCGGCGGGGTCCTCAGCCGGGCGTCCAGCACGACCGCCGCCGGCTGGTGCTCGTGGTCGACGTCGCGCACGTCGAGGCGTGGATCGTCGGCCACCGCCGTGCCGCTACCGACCAGCACCCCGTCGACCTCCGAGCGCCAGCGGTGGACGGCGCGACGGGCGGCAGGACCCGTGACCCAGCGCTGTCCCGACGGTGGGACCACGGATCCGTCGGCGGTCACCGCGACCTTGAGGGTGACGTGGGGTCGGCCGGCGACGACCGCGGTGAGGAAGCCCTCGAGCTGGGCGGCCACGGCCCCGCGCAGCACCGTGCCGGGGAGCGGGGGCCCCACCACCTCCACCCCGGCCCGGGCCAACGCCGCGGCACCCCCGGCGGCCACGGCATGGGGATCGGGGTGACCGAGCACGACCCGGGCGACCCCGGCGGCGAGCAGGGCCGTCGTGCAGGGCGGCGTGCGCCCGTGGTGGGCGCAGGGCTCCAGGGTCACCACCGCCGTGGCTCCGCGGGCAGCGTCGCCGGCCGCCGCCAGCGCCACCACCTCGGCGTGGCGGCCCGGTGGCGGTTCGGTCACCCCCTCACCGACGATCCGACCGCCCCGTAGCAGGACGCAGCCGACCGCGGGGTTCGGGCTGACCCGCGGGTGGGCCCGGGCCGCCAGCGCCACGGCCCGCGCCAGGGCGGCGCGCTCCGCCGTCCTCACGCCGGGACCAGGTCGGACCGGCTACCCGCTGGGCTCACGGGAGCTCGACCTCCATCTCCACGCCGTCCTCCGGTGAGCGCCGGTCGATGGCGTAGGCGGAGCCCGGCGTGGTCCGGCTCTTGGCGTAGCGCTTCATCTCCGTCGCGGTGGCCACCATGTCCCCATGGTGGGCGAAGTCGCGCACCTCGGTGGAGGCGATCCCGACCGACAGCGACAGCAGGTCGTAGCGCTGGGGGACCCCGCGGCGGTCGGGGACCTCGATCGAGCCGGCCGCCCGATCATCGGGGTCGTACAGCGTCGGCACGAAGGCGTCGAAGCGCTCGCAGATCCGCTGGGCGGCGATCAGCGCCAGCTCGGGGCGCACCAGCAGGACGAAGTCGTCGCCGCCGACGTGGCCGACGAAGGCCTCCGGGTCGTCCAGTTCGTCGCGCACCGCCTGCAGGACCGTCGCCAGCCCGCGCAGCGCGTCGTCGCCGCGCAGGAAGCCGTAGTGGTCGTTGAAGGGCTTGAACCGATCCAGATCGACGTAGAGGAGGGCGAACCCGGCGCCGCGCGTCAACCAGCGCGACAATCGGGCGAGGATGGACTCGTTGCCGGGGAGGCCGGTCAACGGGTTGCGGGTGCGCTGGGTCTCCGCCCGTCGGAGCGCCGCCCGGACCCGGGCGACCAGCTCGTCGGGGTCGAAGGGTTTGGTGAGGTAGTCGTCCGCGCCGGCGTCCAGGCCGGAGATGGCATCGTCGGTCTGCACCCGTGCCGTCAGCAGCATCACCGGGAGGTGCCCGGTGCGGGGGTCCTCGCGCAGCTGCCGGAGCGCATCGAGTCCGTCCAGCATCGGCATCATCACGTCGAGCAGGATCACGTCGGGCCGGCCCGCACGGGCGGTCTGGACCGCCTCGGCGCCGTCGGCGGCCAGCAGGACGTGGAAGCCGGCGAGCTGGAGGGTGACCTCCAGGTAGGCGCGGATGTCCTCGTCGTCGTCGGCGACCAGGACCCGGGCGCTCATGTCGCCTCCGTCCCGGCGGCCGCCCGGGCCCGCCGGAGCAGGTCCTGGCAGGCCGCCACGCGGTCAGCCGCGCCGAACACCGACGAACCCGCCACGAACACCTCGGCGCCGGCGGCCGCCGGAGCGTCGATCGTCCCGGCCGCGATGCCGCCGTCCACCTGGATGCGGAACCGGGCGCCGTGGTCCCGGCGCCAGCGAGCCGCCTCGGCGACCTTCGGCACGGCGTGGGCGAGGAAGGACTGGCCACCGAACCCGGGCTCGACGGTCATCACCAGCAGCAGATCGACGTGGGGCAGCAGCTCGGTCACCATCGCCACCGGGTGCGCGGGCTTGATCGCGACGCCCACCTCGGCCCCCTGCTCGTGGAGCCGGTGGCCCAGGGCCAGGGGATCGTCCTCCACCTCGGGGTGGAAGGTGATCGAGTCCGCGCCGAGGTCGACCAGCTGGGGCGCGTAGACGGCCGGGTCGGTGATCATCAGGTGGCAGTCGAGCTGCCGGTCGGTGGCCCGCCGAAGCGACGCGACCACGGGGAGCCCGAGGGAGATGTTCGGCACGTAGTGGCCGTCCATGACATCGACGTGGATCGAGGGCACGACCGGCGCGACCTCGGCGACCTCGGCTCCGAGCCGGGCGAAGTCCGCCGCCAGGATGGAGGGCGCGATGGACAGCTCGGTCACCAACTCACCCTTCCCCTTCCCCGCCCCCGCGGCGTCTCCGGCGCGGGTCCCGCCGGAGCGGTCCACGATCGTAGCGCTCACTCGCCTCGGTCGGTCGACCGCTCCGCGCCATCGTCCCGCACCCAGGTCGCGATGAACATCCCGTCGGTGTCGTCGACGTCGGGCCACAGCTGGGCGGTGCCGGTGCGGCTGAAGCCCGCCGCGGCGACGTCCCGGTCGAAGGCGTCGACGACGCCGGTGGTCTCGACCGCGGTCCAGGTGCACACCGCGTAGGTGAGCCGACCGCCCGACGCCACCCGGCCGGCAGCGGCCCGCAGCAGCTCGAGCTGCAGCCCGGCCAGCGTCGCAGCGTCCTCCGGGCGGCGACGCCAGCGGACCTCGGGTCGCCGCCGCCCCGTGCCGAGCCCGGTGCACGGCGCATCGAGCAGGACGACGTCGAAGCGGCGCTGCTCGGGCAGCGGCGGGATGCGGGCGTCCCCCTCCAGCACCTCGACCTCGACACCCTGCCGCTCGGCGGTGGCGGTGATCATCCGGGCCCGGTGGGGGTGCAGCTCGACCGCGGTCACCGCGCCACGGTCCCCCACCAGGTGCGCCAGGTGGGTGGTCTTGCCCCCCGGCCCGGCACACAGGTCCAGGACCGTCGCCCCCTCCCCGGCCCCGGTGGCCAGCGCGACCCGCATCGATGCCTCGTCCTGGACGACCGCCCGACCCTCGGCGACGGCGGCGAGCTCCCGCGGGTCGACCCCCGGCGCCCGCACCGCACCCGGCGTCGCCCCGGGGATGGCCTCGATGCCGAGCGCCGCGAGCTCGGCCACCAGCGCCTCCCGATCGGTGTTGGCGCGCAGGGTGACCCCCGGCGCGACGTCGTCGGCGGCCAGGATCGCCGCGGATCGCTCCACGCCGAGACGGCTCAGGAGGGCCTCGACCACCCAACGGGGGTGGGCCGTGCTCAGTGCCAGGTGGCCGACGGCGTCCTCCGCCCGGTCGGGCCAGCCGAGGTCGTCGCCGCGCCGGTGCAGGGCACGCAGGACGCCGTTGACGAACCCGCCGGCGCCCTTGGCCCGCCCCGGCGGGACCACGGACCGGGCGAGCTGCACGCTGGTGTCCACCGCCGCCCGGGCGGGCACCTCGCTGATGAGCAGCTGCAACGCCCCGAGCCGCAGGATCCGGCGCAGCGCCGGCTCGACCTCGGCCAGGGGGCGGGTCAGCACCAGCGCGAGAGCGGCGTCCAGCGTCCCCTCCCACCGCAGCGTCTCGTAGGCGAGGTGGGCGGCGAAGGCCCGGTCACGCGGGTCATCGAGCCCCGCGATCGCGTCGGGGACCGCGAGGTTGGACCAGGTCCCCCGCTCCTCGACCCGGGTCAGCGCCGTGAGCGCGGCCCGCCGAGCGGCGATCCCGGTCGCACCGCTCACGGGTCGAGGTCACCGTCGCCGAGCCGCTCCCCCACCTCGATGCGGGCCCCGTTGGCGAAGGCCGTGGCGGCCATCCGGGGCTTGCCGGCCGGCTGGACCTCGGTGAGCCGCAGCGCCCCGCTGCCGCAGGCGACCACGACCCCCCCCTTGTCGACGGCGACCACCGTGCCGGGCGCGGAGGGGGCGGGGTCACCCGGGGCGGGATCCGCCGCGACAGCGTCCTCCGCCGCGACGGGGACCGCGCCGAACACCTTCAGCCGCGCGCCCCGGAAGGTGGTGTGGGCGCCGGGGGCGGGGTCGGCGCTGCGGACCAGCCAGCCGAGCTCCTCGGCGGGCCGGGCCAGGTCGAGCTGGACGTCCTCGGGGTGGATCTTCGGGGCGAGGCTCGCCCCCTCCGCCGGTTGCGGGGTCGGCGGCTCACCGGCGTGCAGCGCCCGCAGCGACTCCACGAGCACCGGGGCGCCGAGCTCGGCGAGCCGGGCCAGCAGGGCACCGGCGCCCTCGCCGGGCGCGATCGGGACCTCGACGCGCCGCAGCACCGGTCCGGTGTCCATGCCCTCGTCGAGCACGAAGGTGGTCACCCCGGTCACCTCGTCGCCCGCCCGCAGGGCGTGCTGGCCCGGGGCGGCCCCCCGCCATCTCGGCAACAGGGAGAAGTGGAGGTTGACGAACCCGGCGCCGCCGGCGGCCAGCACGTCGGCCGGCAGCAGCGCGCCGTAGGCCACGACGGCGCAGGCGTCCACCTCCAGCGCCCGGAACTCCTCCAGCACCTCCCGCGGCCGCCGCGGCTGCCACACCTCGATGCCGTGCTGCTCGGCCGCGACCTTCACCGGCGGCGGCACGGGGGTGCGGGACCGGCCCTTGGGGCGGTCGGGGTTGCACAGCACGACGACCACCTCGATGTCGTCGGCGGCGACCAGGGCGTCGAGGCTCGGGACCGCGACCTCAGGGGTGCCGAGGAAGGCGATGCGCATCTGGGCTCCGGTGGTCAGCGTCGGTGACGGCCCAGCAGCAGGCCGCCGGGCCGGGGCGGTTCCGGGTCGTCGAGACCGGCGGCCAGCCGGTACTCGCGCATCTGCTTGAGCGCCGCCTTGCGGTCGTGGGCCGCGAGGTGGTCGACGAACAGGATGCCGTTGAGGTGGTCCATCTCGTGGAGCCAGATGCGGGCGAAGTACCCGTCCAGCTCGACCCGGTGGTCGTCACCGACGAGGTCCTGGTAGGCGACCTCGACCCGGAGCGGTCGTTCCAGGGGATAGAACAGGCCGGGGAAGGACAGGCACCCTTCGTCACCGTCCTGGAGCTCCTCCGAGACATCGAGCAGCTGAGGGTTGACCACCGCCCCACCCCGGGTGGAGCGGGCGCCGTCCTCGGCCTCCAGCGCCACCTCCCAGGTGAACAGTCGCTTGAGCACCCCGACCTGGTTCGCGGCCAGACCCGCGCCATCGGCGGCGCGCATGGTCTCCAGCATGTCCTCGGCCAGGGTGGCCAGGCGACCGTCGAAGTCGGTGACCTCGTGCGCGCGTTGACGCAGCACGGGGTCACCGAAGATGCGGATCTCCATCCTGCCCACC
This sequence comes from Nitriliruptoraceae bacterium, assembly GCA_003554005.1. Taxonomy (GTDB): domain Bacteria; phylum Actinomycetota; class Nitriliruptoria; order Nitriliruptorales; family Nitriliruptoraceae; genus T1Sed10-7. Next base: position 13 of record PWEU01000120.1, on the reverse strand, counting down.
GGCGGCTCCTCCT
>PWEU01000377.1 GCA_003554005.1 Nitriliruptoraceae bacterium | reverse complement strand
GGCCTGCCGGATCCCGACGAGGTCGGTGACGAGGACCACGACGCCCTGAAACAACGCATCGCCGACCGGCTCCGTTCGGCCGGGGCGACCGATGCCACCTACCACGGCCGCTGGGGCATCGAGGAGCTGACCACCGGCCGGTGACCAGCGCCGAACCTCCGACCCGGTCGCGGGTGGCGGACCGCCGCACCGTCGCCGTCAGGCGTCGACCAGTTGGCCCATGAGGGCGACCATGTCCAGGTCGTCGTGGAGCTGGTGCTGCAGCATGACGCGGGACACGCCGACGTCGCGGTAGGCGTGCAGGCGCTCCGTTGCCTGCTCGACGGTGCCGGTCACCCAGGCCGGACGCAGCCCGTCCAGCCAGCTCTCGAGGTCGCCGTCGGCGCCGGAACGCTCCTTGAGGAGCCGGGCGCGGTCGGTGAACTCCTGCTCGTCCCCGCCCAGCAGACAACCGGTCATCACCGACAACGGCAGCGGCTCGCGTCCGACGGCGTCGCAGGCCGCGACGAGGTCGTCGCGCCGCTGCCCCGACTGCTCGGGGGTCGGAAACACCGTGTTGTACTCGTCGGCGTAGCGTGCCGCGAGGCGGGCGGAGCGGGGTCCGGCCAAGCCACCGAGGATCAGGGGCACGCTGGGTGACTGCACCGGCTTGGGGTTGGCCTCGCAGGCCTCCAGGCGGTAGTGCGTGCCGTGGTGGTCGAAGCGGTCCTGCCGGAACTGGCGGGTCACGATCTCGACCTGCTCCTCCAGCACCTCGAACCGCGTCCCGAGATCGTGGAACTCGAACCCGTAGGTGCGGTGCTCCAGCTCGTGCCAGCCGGCCCCCATCCCCAGCTCGATGCGGCCGCCCGACACGTGATCGGCGGTGACGACGCTCTTTGCCAGCACCGACGGGTGTCGGAAGGACGTCGGCGACACCATCGTGCCCAGACGGATGCGGCTGGTCACCGCAGCCAGCGCGCCGAGGGTGACCCAGGCATCCAGCGAGGAGCGCTCGGTGTGGCTGGCGACCGACTGGTAGTGATCGGAGCGGAACAGCCCCTCGAGCCCAGCCGCCTCGGTGGCCCGGGCGAGCGCGACCCACTGGTCCCAGGTGACGGACTCCTGGCCCTCGATCATCAGGTTGACACGCATGCTGGTGGCCTCCTCTGGCGTCCCACTCGACGCTAGTGGCTCGCTAGGGACGCCCGCCGGCGCATCCTGCCGAAGGGACAACGGCTACCGGCCAGGGGGCGCGGCGGCCCGCGGTGCGGCGGCCAGGGGGCGCGGCGGCCCGCGGTGCGGCGGCCAGGGGACGCGGCCGCTCCGCTCAGGCGGGGTCGATCCGCCGGACGGCTCCGCCGAGGTCCAGCACGTACACCTCGCCGTCGGCGTCCGGGGCGAAGGCCACCACCTGACCACCGTCGATCCCGAGCTCGCGCTGCTCGACCACCTCGCCATCCTCGTCGACGACCAGTCCGCGCACGCTGCCGTTGCAGTAGTCCGCGTAGAGGTAGACCCCGGTCAGCTCCGGGATCGCGCGACCGCGGTAGACCACGCCGCCGGTGACGGCGCAGCCCTCCGGACCACGGGTCTCGTACTCGTAGACCGGCGGCACGTGGTCATCGGGTTCGTCACCGTCGAAGGGCAGGGTCCCCTCCATGCGGTTCCAGCCGAAGTTGGCGCCGGGCGCATCTTCGAAGGCGATCCGGTTGATCTCCTCCCGACGGTCCTGGCCGACGTCGGCGATCCACAGCTCGTCGGTGACGGGGTCGAAGGAGAACCGCCAGGGGTTGCGGAGCCCGTAGGCGAAGATCTCCGGAGCGGCCTCGTCCACGTCCACGAAGGGGTTGCTGCTCGGGACCGCGTACGGGTCGCCGGCGCGGGGGTCGATCCGCAGCAACGCGCCGAGGGGGGTGGTCAGGTCCTGGCCGGCATCGAGCGGGTCCCCCGCGCTGCCGCCGTCGCCGAGACCGAGGTAGAGCCGGTCGTCGGGACCGACGTGCAGGTCGCCGCCGTTGTGGTTCGCGTAGGGTTGGGCGAGCCGGAACAGGGTGCGTCGCTCCTCGGGGAGGATCCGTCCGTCCGCCACCGCCACAGCGGTGATCGTGCTCGCGCCGTCGCGGTCCGTCGAGGACAGGTACAGCTCGCTCCCGTCCGCCGCGAAGGCCAGACCGAGGAGCCCGCGTTCGCTCTCGGTGGTCGTCTCCGCGGAGAGGTCGACCACCGGTTCCCCCGCGCCGTCCTCGGTGAGCGGGTGCACGGTGCCCGAGCGGTCGGCGAGGTAGAGGACGCCGTCGGGTCCCACCGCCCCAGCCGTGGGCGAGCCGAGGGTCGCCACCTCGGTCAACGTCAGCGCCACGGTGAGGTCCGGTTCCGGGTCCGGGTCGGGCTCGCGGGGCTCTGCCTCGTCGTCGTCGGTGGCGAGCTCGTCGGGGTCATCGTCGGTGACCGCGTCGTCGTCCGGCTCCGGTTCGGGCTGGTCGTCGACGACCGGCGGACGCTCGACCGGGAGGTCCTCAGGCTGGGTACCGCAGGCGGACGCGACGACGGCGGCGGCTGCGGCGGTGAGCAGCGCCACTGCGAGCCCGCTCGGGCGGGTGCGGCGGGTGCGGCGGGCCCGGCGGGTGCGACGGGTCGGAGCTTGGGCGTGAACGGCGGGCTTCGTCATGCCGTCGAGGCTACCGACCTGACCACGGCGAGCCCCCCCCGCGCTCTGCGAGCGATCCGCACCCCCGCTCCCTGCGCTGTCGCCCGTCATAGCCGTCAGACCGCCCCGGGGGCTGATCCATCCGCTCTTCGCGCGAGAAACAGCGGATAGCCGCTGCTTCTCGCAGCCGGATCCCCGCGCGTGGCGACTCCGCGCGTTACCCCCACGAGAACCAGCGGATAGTTGCTGCTTCTCGCAGCGTCGTCGACGGCGAGGTCGCAGGGGCCGGGAGGAGCCGT